>DATKDW010000097.1 GCA_035512495.1 Acidimicrobiales bacterium | reverse complement strand
TCGCCCCACTCGGCGACGTCGACGGCGCACGCCGCCCAACAGAACTACGAGCGCGACAGCCAGCAAGATTGCGGCCACCGCGAAGAGTCCGATGCGGCGCGTGTCGACCACCGTTTCCGAGACGTCGATCGGGACCGATTTGCCCGCTTCGCCGACGAACGTCGTCGTACCGCCCGGGAGATTCGCGACGACGCGCACCGACACTGCGTTCTTCAACTGTTCGACGAGCGACGCGTCGAGCGCGTTGACGTCGACCTGTTGGCCGGTCAGGTTGGCCAGCAGCTCAGGGTCGGCCGTGATCCCGGTCTGCAAGGCTGCGAGGTCGATGGCGCCGGTGAGCTCGTAGCGCGTCGACGCGAGACCGCGGTCGCGTGTCGCCTGTACCTCTTTCAACGGGCCGACTGCTCCACTCACTTCGTCGAGGATGACCGCGACCTCGTCGGGCTCCGCGAACGACTTCGTGGCCCGAACACGCGCAGAGCCGTCCTCCCCGCGCTGCCATGGTGAAACCGTCCATCCCGCCGCGGTGAGATCAGCGAGCCGCACGCGCTCCTCGAGCTTGCCGCCGCCGGCTTCGACCGCCTGCACCGCAGCCATGTTCATCGTCGCGTCGACGGTGACGGAGCCGCTGCCGTCGTCGCGCATGTCGACCGTGACCGTCGTCTCGACCTTGCACCCCACGGCAACGACGAGGAGTGCGAGCGCGACGAGAAACGTTCTCACACCGCGGCGCCCGCAGCGACGGAGGAGAGAAGGGCGCTCGCCAGCGAGTAAGCGACCGCGGCGCAGGTACCCTGCGCCGCAGCGAACGAGCGAGAAATCAGGTCAGCCCTCGCTGCCGGAGCCGGCGAGCTCGACGGGTGGCGGCTCGATCCCTTCGATGGCGCGGAACACGATCTCCTCGTCGAGCGTGTCGACGACGATCGTCTCGCCGGCGTGGAACTCCTTCCACAGGATCTTCTCCGAGAGCGGGTCCTCGACGAAGCGCTGGATCGCGCGCCGCAACGGCCGCGCCCCGAGCGAAGGGTCGTAGCCCTTGGCCGCGAGCGCGAGCTTGGCTTCCGGTGTGAGCTCGAGCCCGAGACCCTGGCCCTCGAGCTGGTCCTGCACACGCTTGATGAGAAGATCGACGATCTCGGTGACCTCGGCCTGCGTGAGCTCGTTGAAGACGATCACCTCGTCGATGCGGTTCAGGAACTCGGGCCGGAAGCTGCGCTTCAGCTCCTCGGTGACCTTCTCCTTCATCTTCTCGTAGGTGACGGCTTCGTCGGCCTTGCCGAACCCGATCGACGTCTTGCGCAGATCGGCGGTGCCGAGGTTCGACGTCATGATGATCACGGTGTTCTTGAAGTCGACGGTGCGACCCTGCGCGTCGGTGAGGCGGCCGTCCTCCAGGATCTGGAGGAGCGTGTTGAACACGTCGGGGTGGGCCTTCTCGATCTCGTCAAACAGCACCACGGAGAACGGCTTGCGCCGCACGGCCTCGGTGAGCTGGCCGCCCTCCTCGTAGCCGACGTAGCCGGGGGGTGACCCGACGAGGCGGCTGACGGTGTGCTTCTCCATGTACTCCGACATGTCGAGGCTGATCAGGCTGGTCTCGTCGCCGAAGAGGAACTCCGACAGCGTCTTGGCCAGCTCGGTCTTCCCGACGCCCGAGGGGCCGAGGAAGATGAACGAGCCGCTGGGGCGCTTGGGGTCCTTCAAGCCGGCACGGGTGCGCCGAATTGCCTGGGAGACCGCCTTGATGGCGTCCTCCTGGCCGATGACCCGCTTGTGGAGCTCGTCCTCCATGCGGAGGAGCTTGGCGGTCTCCTGCTCGGTGAGCTTGTAGACGGGGATCCCGGTCCAGAGCGACAGCACCTCGGCGATCGACTCCTCGTCGACCTCGTCGAAGAGGTCGACCCCGGAGTCCTTGATCTCCTGCTCCTTGGTCGACTTCTGGGCGAGGAGCTCCTTCTCTTGGTCGCGGAGCTTGCCCGCCTCCTCGTAGTGCTGGGCCTCGACGGCCTCCTTCTTGGATTGCACGACGCGGGAGAGCTCGTTCTCGAGGTCCTTGTAGTCGGGCGGGGTCTGCATGCGACGGATGCGCATGCGGCTGCCGGCCTCGTCGATGAGGTCGATGGCCTTGTCGGGGAGGTGCCGGTCGGCGATGTAGCGGTCGGCGAGGTTGGCTGCGGCCACGAGCGCCTGGTCGGTGATCGTGACCCGGTGGTGGGCCTCGTAGCGGTCGCGCAGCCCCTTGAGGATCTCGATGGTGTGTGCCACCCCCGGCTCCTCGACCTTGATGGGCTGGAAGCGGCGCTCGAGGGCGGCGTCCTTCTCGAGGTGCTTGCGGTACTCGTCGAGCGTGGTGGCGCCGATGGTCTGCAGCTCGCCCCGGGCCAGCATGGGCTTGAGGATCGAGGCGGCGTCGATGGCGCCCTCGGCCGCACCGGCGCCCACCAGGGTGTGCAGCTCGTCGATGAACAGGATGATGTCGCCCCGGGTGCGGATCTCCTTGAGCACCTTCTTGAGGCGCTCCTCGAAGTCGCCGCGATAGCGGGAGCCGGCCACGAGGGCACCGAGGTCGAGGGTGTAGAGCTGCTTGTCCTTGATGGTCTCGGGGACGTCGCCGGCCACGATCTGCTGGGCAAGGCCCTCGACGATGGCGGTCTTGCCGACGCCGGGCTCACCGATGAGGACCGGGTTGTTCTTGGTACGCCGGGACAGGACCTGCATGACCCGCTCGATCTCGCGGCCACGCCCGATGACGGGGTCGAGCTTCTTCTCGCGGGCCGACTGGGTGAGGTTGCGGCCGAACTGGTCGAGCACGAGCGAGCCCGACGGCGACTCGCCGCCCGAGCCGGTGCTGGCGCCGGCCTTGCCGCCGGTGGCTTCGCCCTGGCCGGAGCCGGAGTAGCCCGACAGCAGCTGGATGACCTGCTGGCGGACCCGGCTGAGGTCGGCCCCGAGCTTGACGAGCACCTGGGCGGCCACGCCCTCGCCCTCGCGGATGAGGCCGAGGAGGATGTGCTCGGTGCCGATGTAGTTGTGACCGAGCTGGAGCGCCTCGCGGAGCGACAGCTCGAGGACCTTCTTGGCCCGGGGCGTGAAGGGGATGTGGCCCGACGGCGAAGAGCCACCCTGACCGATGATCTCCTCGACCTGGCTGCGGACGGCCTCGAGGGAGATGCCGAGCGACTCGAGCGCCTTCGCCGCGACGCCCTCGCCCTCGTGGATCAGGCCGAGCAGGATGTGCTCGGTGCCGATGTAGTTGTGGTTGAGGAGGCGCGCCTCCTCCTGGGCGAGCACGACGACCCGTCGGGCCCGATCAGTGAACCGTTCAAACACGTGGACGCCCTCCTGTCCGCTGGGGTTGGGCGGTTTCCGTGGGACGAGTGTACCGAGCCCCCCATCCATCGCACGTCGGCGATCCCGGGATCCTGGCACCCGGTGGTGAGTTCTGCGATCGGGAGGCCCCCCGCTACCGTGACGGGGTGGCTCTGCCCCCCGCACCCCTGCTGCGCCTGCCCGGCATGGCCGACGAGCTGGCCCGGGTGGAGGCGGCACTGGCCTCCTCGGTGGTGGCCGACGACGCCTACCTCACCGAGCTGGCCAGTCACCTCATCAGCGCCGGCGGGAAGCGCCTCCGACCGGCCCTGGCCGTGGCCGCCGGCGCCGTGGCCACCTCCGACCGGCCCGTCCCCGAGGGCGTGGTCCTCGGCGGGGTCTCCGTCGAGCTGGTCCACCTCGGGTCGCTCTACCACGACGACGTCATGGACGAGGCCGAGACCCGCCGGGGCGTGGAGTCGGTCAACGCCCGCTGGGGCAACCTGCGGGCCATCCTCGCCGGCGACTTCCTGCTGGCCAAGGCCTCCGAGATCGCCGCCTCGCTCGGCACCGAGGTCGCCGGCCTGCTCGCCGCCACCATCGGCCGCCTCTGCGAGGGCCAGGTCCGGGAGCTCCAGACCACCTTCGACCCCGGCCGCGACGAGGAGCAGTACCTGGCGGCCATCGCCGGCAAGACGGCGTCGCTGTTCGCGTCGGCCGCCCGCATCGGCGCCATCGTCGCCGAGCTCCCCCGCCCCACCGTCGACGCCCTCACCGCGTTCGGGCAGCGCTTCGGCATGGCGTTCCAGATCGTCGACGACGTCCTCGACGTGGTCGCCACCGACGAGCAGCTCGGCAAGCCCGCCGGCAACGACCTGGCCGAGGGCATCTACACCCTCCCGGTGATCCGGGCGCTTCGCACCCCCGAGGTGGGCGACGAGCTCGGCGAGCTCCTCGGCCGGCCGCTCGGCCCCGTCGACGTCGACCGCGCCCGTCGGCTGGTGCGCTCCGACTCGTCGGTGGCGAGCAGCCTGGTCGACGCCCGCCGCTACTGCGACGAGGCCGTGGCCGCCCTCGACGGCCTCGACCGCTCACCGGCGGTCGACCACCTCGTGGCCACCGCCGCCGGCCTCCTCGAGACCATCCCCACCAGCTAGAGATCCCGTCGGGGTCAGGACCCCTGAGCCTCGGGGCGGAGGGTTGGGAAGAGGATGACGTCGCGGATGGTGGTGGCGCCGGTGAGGATCATGACCAGCCGGTCGACGCCGATGCCGAGGCCGCCGGTGGGTGGGAGGCCGTACTCGAGGGCGCGCACGTAGTCGGCGTCGACGACCATGGCCTCGGCGTCGCCGGCCTCGCGGTGGGCGGCCTGCTCCTCGAAGCGGAGGCGCTGCTCGTCGGGGTCGTTGAGCTCGCTGAAGGCGTTGCCCAGCTCGCGGCCGGCCACGATCGGCTCGAAGCGCTCCGCCATGCCCGCCACCTCCCGGTGGTCGCGCGCCAGGGGCGAGACCTCCTTGGGGTAGTCCATGACGAAGATCGGGCCCCACAGCTCGGCCTCGGTGGTCTTCTCGTACAGCTCGAGCATGAGCTTGCCGGGGCCCCACGCGTCCTCGACGTGGACGCCGTGCTCGCGGCAGGTGGCGCGCAGCTCCTCGACCGGGGTCCGCAGGTCGACCCGCACCCCGGCGTGCTCCTCGATGAGGTCGACCATGGTGGCCCGCCGCCACGGGGGCGTGAGGTCGAGCTCGCGGCCGTCGTACTCGAAGACCGTCGTGCCGCGGATCTCGGTGGCGAGGTAGGCCACGAGCTCCTCGGTGAGGCGCATCATGTCGCCGTAGTCGGCGTACGCCTGGTACAGCTCGAGCATCGTGAACTCGGGGTTGTGCCGCGGCGAGAGGCCCTCGTTGCGGAACACCCGGGCGACCTCGAAGACCCGCTCCATGCCGCCCACCACGAGGCGCTTCAGGTACAGCTCGGGGGCGATGCGCAGGTACAGGTCGAGGTCGAGGGCATTGTGGTGGGTGGTGAAGGGCCGGGCGGTGGCGCCGCCGGGGATGGGGTGGAAGGTGGGGGTCTCGACCTCCACGAAGTCGCGGTCCTCCAGCCAGCGGCGCATCAGGCTGATGATCCGGCTGCGGTCGCGCAGCGCGCTGGCCTCCTCCGAGACCCAGAGGTCGACGTAGCGCTGCCGGTAGCGGGTGTCGGGGTCGGACAGGCCGTGCCACTTGTCGGGGAAGGTGCGGCGGGCCTCGGCGAGCACGACCCACTCGTCCACCTGCACGCTGAGCTCGCCCCGGCGGGTGGTCATGACCTGGCCGGTGACGCCGATCCAGTCGCCGAGGGAGAGGCCGCCGAAGTCGTCGAAGCGGGGGGTGCCGGCGGCGGTGGCGAAGAGCTGGATGCGACCGCTGCCGTCCTGGAGCGTGCCGAAGGCGAGCTTGCCCTGCACCCGGCGGAGCATGAGGCGGCCGGCCACGGTGACGAGCTGGCCCGTCTCGGTCCCCGGCTCGAGGCCGGCGTGCTCCTCCTGGAGGGAGGCAGCGGTCCGCGTCGGCTCGAAGCGGTAGGGCACGGTCGGACGCTGGTCTCCCACGTCCGCCATCGTCCTCTGCCGGGGCGGTGGCGGGCCAATCGGTTGACCCGGCCCGCTACCGGTTCTTGTTGAAGACGATGCGCAGCCCATGGAGGGTGAGCCACGGCTCGTGGTGCTCGATGCGCGTCGAGAGAGGGACCACGAGCTCGCTCAGGCCACCGGTGGCGATCACGGTGGCGGGTCCGAGCTCCTCCTCGAAGCGCCCGCAGAGGCCGTCGACCTGGGCGGCGATCCCGTAGACCACGCCCGACTGGATCGACTCGACGGTGGACCGCCCGATGACGTTCGCGGGCTCCACCAGCTCGACGCGGCGCAGCATGGCCGCCCGGCCGACGAGGGCATCGAGGCTGATCTCGATGCCGGGGATGATGGCTCCGCCGAGGTACTCGCCCTTGCGGGAGATGGCGTCGAAGGTCGTGGCGGTGCCGAAGTCGACGACGATCAGCGGCGGCTCGTAGCGCTCGAGGGCGCCGACGGCGTTGGCGATCCGGTCGGGGCCGACCTCCTTCGGGTTGTCGTAGAGCACGGGGAGGCCGGTCTTCACGCCGGTCCCGAGCACGACCGGCTCGAACCCGAAGTAGCGCTCGGTCATGGTCCGCAGCGCGGCGGTGACGCGTGGCACGCCCGAGGAGATGGCGATGCCCGCCACGTCGGTGTCGAAGCTGTAGCCGTGGAAGCCGAGGAACTCCTGCACGAGCAGGGCCAGCTCGTCGGAGGTCCGATCGGCGTTGGTGGAGACCCGCCAGTGGTCGAGCAGGACGTCGGAGGTGGCGGGGTCGTCGAAGAGGCCGATCACGGTCTCGGTGTTGCCGACATCGACGGCGAGCAGCACTCAGGCCTCCCGGGGGGCGATGTCGAGGCCGATGTCGAGCACCGGCGCCGAGTGGGTGAGGGCGCCGACCGAGATGAGGTCGACGCCGGTGGCGGCGTAGGCGGCCACCGTCTCGAGCGAGACGCGGCCCGACACCTCGAGCAGCGGGCGGGCGGCATCGCCGCGGGCCTCGACGCACGCGCGCGCCTCGTCGGGCGACATGTTGTCGAGCAGCACCAGGTCGGCCCCGGCGGCGATGGCCTCCTCCACTTGCTCGAGGCGGTCGGCCTCGACCTCGACCACGCGGGCGGGCCACCGCTCCCGGGCACGCCCCACCGCCGCGGTGATGCCCAGGCCGGTGAGGTGGTTGTCCTTCAGCAGCACCCACTCGCTCAGGTTGCCCCGGTGGTTGGCGCCGCCGCCGGCGCGCACCGCCGCCTTCTCGAGGGCGCGCAGGCCCGGCGTGGTCTTGCGGGTGTCCCAGATGCGGGCGCCACCACCGGCGGCCTCGACGTACCGGCGGGTGAGGCTGGCGACGCCCGAGAGGTGGCAGAGGAAGTTCAGCGCCGTGCGCTCGGCGGTGAGGATCGAGGCCAGAGGGCCCTCGACCTCGGCGATCACCTCGCCCGGCGCCACCTCGGCGCCGTCGTCGAGGTGCCAGCGGAGGTCGAGGCCGGCGTCGACGGAGGCGATGGTCACCTCCACGCAGCGCCGGCCGGCCACCACGCCGGTGGCACGGGAGGTGAAGGTGGCGGTGGCCCGGGCCTCGGCCGGCAGGAGGGCGGCGGTGAGGTCACCGAGCGGCTCGAGGTCCTCGGCGAGGGCGCGGGCAACCGCCTCGCGCACCGCCGTGATCGGTGGGTGCACACCGGGGCGGGCAGCGGTCATGGGCGGATCCTTGTCGTGGTGGCGCCGTCGTCGCCAGCCGGCTCGACGCTCGACCCGCCATCCCCGTTCTGGCACCAGAACCGCGCTGGTCCCCGCCGCGCTTCTGGTGCCAGAACGACTGGTGTGGGGCTCATCGGGCGTGGACGAGGCGGAGGCGGAGGTCGTCGTCGAGGTCGAGGTGGTCGGACCGCAGGTGGTTGCCCCGGGTCTCCTCCCGCACGTCGGCGGCCCGCACGAGGGCCAGGCCGACGGCGGCCAGGTTCGCGACCTCGGCGGTGGCCAGGTCGACGACGGGCCCGAGGTGGCCCAGCACGTCGGTGACGGCGTCGGCGGCGGCGGCGAGCGACTCGGCGGAGCGGACCACACCGGCGGCGACGGTCATGGCCTGCTGCAGCCGGTCGCGCAGCTCGGCGGCATCGGCCCGGACGGCCCCGTCGTCGGCCACAGCGGCCCGTCGTTGCTCCACCGGAATGACCTCGCCGCCGGTCGGCACCAGCCGACCACCGATGTCGAGGGGGGCTCCGCCCGAGGGTGCCTCGCCGTCGAGGGCGGCCAGCACCGAGCGCATGGCCCCGGTGGGCGAGGGCCCGTCGGTGCCGGCCTCGATGGCCTCGAGGATCCGGGGGGCGAACACCATCCCCTCGAGCAGGGAGTTGGACGCGAGGCGGTTGGCGCCGTGGACGCCGGTGCACGCCACCTCGCCACAGGCCCACAGACCGGGCAGGGCGGTGGCGCCGTGGAGGTCGGTGACGACCCCACCGGAGAGGTAGTGGGCGGCCGGGGCGATGGGCAGCCAGTCAGCACCAGGGTCCAGGCCGATCTCCCGGATCGAGGCGGCGATGGTGGGGAACCGCTCGTCGAAGCGCTCGAGCCCGGTGGCGTCGAGCCACAGGTGGGCCACGTCCTGGGCCAGCATCCGCCGGGTCATGGCCTGGCTCACCTGGTCGCGCGGGAGGAGCTCATCGACGAAGCGCTCCCCCGCTGCGTCCCGGAGGATGGCGCCGTGACCCCGGAGCGCCTCCGACAGCAGCGGCCGGGGCATGGCCGGGTGGTGCAAGGCCGTGGGGTGGAACTGCATGAACTCGACGTCGGCCACCGGCACCCCAGCCCGCAGCGCCATGGCCATGCCGTCGCCGGTGGCCTCGACCGGGTTGGTGGTGACGGCGTAGAGCTGCCCGACGCCGCCGGTGGCCATCAGGGTGTGGCCAGCCCGCACCTCGTGGCGTCCGCCGTGGGGGTCGAGGGCCACCACGCCCCGGCAACGCCCGTTCTCCATCAGGAGGTCGAGGGCGAACCAGCCCTCCATGACGGCGGCCGCGGTGAGGCGCACGGCGTCGACCAGTGCCCGCTCGATCTCCGCCCCCGTGGCGGCGCCACCGGCGTGGACCACACGAGCGATCGAGTGGCCACCCTCGCGGGCCAGGGCAAGGCCGCCGGCGTGGTCGGTGTCGAACACGGCGCCGAGGGCGATGAGGTCGTGGACCCGCACCGGGCCCTCGTCGACCAGCACCCGGGCGGCATCGACATCGCAGAGCCCGGCCCCCGCAGCGAGGGTGTCGGCCAGGTGGAGATCGGTGGAGTCCTCGTCGTTCGACAGGACGGCGGCCACGCCGCCCTGGGCCCAGCGGGTGGCCGACTGGTGCAGCTCGGCCTTGGTGAGCACACCGACCCGCAGGCCTGGCTCGGTGGCGGCACGCACGGCGGCCGACAGCCCCGCCACCCCGCTGCCGAGGACGAGCAGGTCGAGCGGCGGGGGTGCCCCGGCGGTGCTCACCGCCGGCGCGGGACCGTGCCGGTCACAGCACCTCGTCGCCGAAGCCGGCCAGCTCGGCGTCCATGGTGGCCATCTCGGCGGTGACCTGGGCCTCGATCTCGGCGTAGCGGCGGGGGTCGGTGGTGGCGGCCGCCACAACCGCGAGGTCCACCGGGCGGTTCTCGGTGTCGACGTGGACCACCGTGGGCTCGAACCCCTCGAGCTCGGCGTCCTCGTAGTCGGCGTAGGTGATGACGATCACCCGATCGCCGGGCTGGACCAGACGGGCGGCGGCACCGTTGAGGCACACCTCGCCGGCCTCGCCGGTGATGGCGTAGGTCTCGAATCGGGCACCGTTGTCGATGTCGAGCACGGTGACCTGCTCGTGCTCGCGGATGTCGGCCCGCGCCATCAGGTCGGTGTCGAGCGAGATCGACCCCACGTAGTGCAGGTCGGCCCCGGTGACGGTGGCCCGGTGGATCTTCGACTTCATCATGCGACGTCGCAACTGGAGCTCCTGTGGTCGGTGGGCGCCGGCGCTGCGGTCGCCCCCTGGTGGTCAGAACGATAGAGGGTCACGCGGTAACCCCCACATCGAGGGGGTCACGCAGTGACCCCCACATTGTCGATGAGCCTCGCCTTGCCGAAGCGGGCGGCGACGAGGAGGCGAAGGTCGCCGTCGACGGTGTCCGGGGTGCGGAGGGTGGCGGCGTCGACCACGTCGGCGTGGTCGAGCTCGGCGGTGGGCTCGGCGCTGATGATGTCGCCCATGAGCGCCCGGACCTCGGCGGGGTCGCGCTCGCCCGCCCGGATGGCCGCCGCCCCCGAGCGCAGCGCCCGCACCAGCACCGGGGCGGCCTCACGCTCCTCGGGGGTGAGGTAGGCGTTGCGGCTGGAGAGGGCCAGACCGTCGTGGGCCCGCACGGTCGGACAGCCCACCACCTCGACCGGAAATGAGAGGTCGGCGGCCATGCAACGCACCACGGCAAGCTGCTGGAAGTCCTTCTCGCCGAAGTAGGCACGGCACCGTCCGGCCATGGCGAAGAGCTTGGCGACCACGGTGGCGACCCCGTCGAAGTGGGTGGGCCGGCTGCGCCCGTCGAGGACCTCGGTGAGGCCGGCGACGTGCACTGTGGTCAGCACCTCTCCGGGGAACATCTCGTCGAGCGCTGGGGCGAAGACCAGCGTGGCCCCGGCCTCGCCGGCGATGCGGACGTCGCCATCGAGGTCGCTCGGGTAGGCGTCGAGGTCCTCCCCGGCGGCGAACTGCAGCGGGTTGACGAAGACGGTGGTGCACACCACCTCGCACTCCGCCGCAGCACGGGCGACCAGGCTGGCGTGGCCGTCGTGGAGGGCGCCCATGGTGGGCACGAGGCCCACGGTCCGGCCGGCGGCCCGCTCGGCCTCGAGGGCGTCGGTGAGGTCGGCGATGCGCTCGATCACCCGCACGGGACGAGCCTCCGGGCGGCGTCGGCCATCGCCTCGTAGGCGGGTCGCTCCGAGGGGTCGAGGGCGGCGAGGTGGCGCTCGACGGTGGCGAGGTCGCCCCGCCGGACGGGACCGGTGAGGGCGGCGGCCGGTCCGAGGGCGGCGACGTTGTCGACCGTGGACCGCACCAGGTCGAGGTAGGCCTCGAGCGGGACGCCGGCGGTGGCGGCCACCCGCTCGACCTGGCCGAGCAGGGCCACCAGGTGGTTGGCGGCGATGGCAGCCGCGGCGTGGTAGCTGGCACGGTCCTCGTCGGCCACCTCGATCGGACGACCGCCGAGGGCGGCCACCAGGTCGGCCACCAGCGGGTCGCCGGCGACGGCGAACCAGGCACCGGTGAGGCTGGTGTCGCCGGAGGGGATGCTCACCAGGGGGTGGAGCGACGCCCGGCGGGCGTGGGGGGCGAGCACGTCGAGGCCGAGCGAGCCGGCAAGGTGGGCCACCACCGTGGTGGGCACCGGCTCGATGGCACCGGCCACCTCGGCCACCGCGGCGTCGGGGATGGCGACCACCACCAGGTCGACGGCGCGAGCGGCACCGGTGGGGTCGTCGTGTCGGCGGACGGGCTCGACGGCGTCCCAGCCGGCGGCGGTGGCGGCCCGCATCAGGGCGGTCCCGGCCCGGCCGGGCCCGACCACGCGCAGCGTCGGCATGGTGTCGTCGCCTTCCTCACGGTCCAGCCCCGGGATGGGTGCCGGTCGTGGGCCCAGCGTACCGGCGAGCGCTGCCGCCGCCGGCCGGCCGGACGTTGGCGGGGTCTCCCCGACGGATCGCCCGACTGCTCGCTCGGTCAGCGCTTCCGTTGCCCTGGTCGCGTAGCCACGGTTGTGTCGATCGCTCCGAACCCAGTAGCCGATCTCGACGGCGCCCGGGCCCACCCGACGATGCACGCCACCTCCGCCGACGACAGCGCCCGTCGCAGCCTCTCGAAACAGGTACCCGAAGTCGGTGCCGGCGTCGAAGGCGACGCTGCCCTCCGTGAGGGCCTCCCACTGCTTCTCCCTGGTCGGCATCGTCTGCGCCCAGTGCATCCACTGCTGAAGCTCGGCGAAGCTCGACCGCACTGCCTCGAGGACCTCGTCAACGTCTGCCGGACGCCAGCGGACGAGGGTCAGCGGGCTCGCTTCGAGGACGTCAGGCATGGCGGCCATTGCGCAGGAGTCTGGGCAACAGCCGCTCGCCCAGCCAGCCGATTCCGATCAGCGGTGACGCCGTGTCCGACAGCGACCGGTGGCGGGCTCGTAGGCGGTCACGTTGGCCCTCAGCTTGGAGGCTCGCCGCATCAGTCACAGGTGTGGGTCAGGGAGACGTGCGACTCGTCGGGCTGCCCTGCAAGGAGCTTGACCATCTGCAGCGCTGGATCGTCGGCCCCCCAAAGGGTCGGGTGCTCTTCGAAGTGGAAGAAGCCGACCGACCGGTAGAACGCCCTCGTCTCCTCGTAGCCGTCATCCCGGCGGCGTGCGCTCAAGGTCTTCACCGACAAGACGGCGACGCCTTCTGCGCGGAGGAGCTGCTGAACTTCCTCGACGAGCGCGCGGCCGATGCCACCGCGCCGGTGCTGCGCGGCGACGGCGAGGAGGTGGATCTCTGCGGCTGAGTCCGTGTGCCGTATGGGCACGAGCAACCCAACGGCCTTGCCGTCGATCGTCGCCACGAGCGTGCGAGCGGCCTCGGCGGTCGCGATGTAGCCCTCGTTCGCCGCCGGGATGCCGAACCACGCGGGAAGCGTGTCGAGGATGGCTCGACAGGTCTCGCCCGCGCCCCGTTCGTGAACGGTCACCGCCACTCGTCGTTCGGACGGGTTCCGACGGCTCGATCGCTGCCGGTTGGTGAGCCGTGAAGCCGCCTCGAGGGCTGTCGTGACGTAGTGCGTCGTGAGTC
>DATKDW010000096.1 GCA_035512495.1 Acidimicrobiales bacterium | reverse complement strand
CCTCTCGCCCGAGCGCGACGGTCCGCCCGACATCGACGTCGACATCGAGTCCGACCGCCGGGAGGAGGCCATCCAGTACGTCTACGAGCGCTACGGGCGGGAGAACGCCGCCCAGGTGGCCAACGTCATCACCTACCGGGCTCGCTCGGCGGTGCGCGACATGGGCAAGGCCCTCGGCCACGCCCAGGGTCAGGTCGACGCCTGGTCGAAGCAGCTCGACCACCGCCTCCCCGACGAGGCCGAGCCCGGCCACGGCATCCCCGAGGCGGTGCTGCGCCTGGCGGCCGAGGTGCAGCACTTCCCCCGCCACCTCGGCATCCACTCGGGCGGCATGGTCATCTGCGACCGGCCGGTGGTGGAGGTCTGCCCGGTGGAGTGGGGGCGGATGCCGGGGCGCACGGTGTTGCAGTGGGACAAGGACGACTGCGCGGCGGTGGGCCTGGTGAAGTTCGACCTCCTCGGCCTCGGGATGCTGTCGGTGCTGCGCTACGCCATCGAGCTGGTGGCCGAGCACCACGGGGTCACCGTCGACCTGGCCACCATCCCCCAGGACCCGGCCGTCTACGACATGCTCTGCGAGGCCGACTCCGTGGGCGTGTTCCAGGTGGAGAGCCGGGCCCAGATGGCCACCCTGCCCCGCCTCAAGCCGAGGCGCTTCTACGACCTGGTGGTCGAGGTCGCCCTCATCCGCCCCGGCCCCATCCAGGGCGGGTCGGTGCACCCCTACATCCGACGGCGCAACGGCACCGAGGAGGTCACCTACCTCCACCCGCTGCTGGAGCCGTCGCTCGGCAAGACCCTCGGGGTGCCGCTGTTCCAGGAGCAGCTCATGCAGATGGCCATCGACGTGGCCGGTTTCAGCGCCGGCGAGGCCGACCAGCTGCGCCAGGCCATGGGCTCCAAGCGCTCCACCGAGCGCATGGAACGGCTGCGAGGCCGGCTCTACGAGGGCATGGCCGCGCGCGGGATCACCGGGGAGGTGGCCGACCGCATCTACGACAAGCTGGCCGCCTTCGCCAGCTTCGGCTTCCCCGAGAGCCACTCGGTGAGCTTCGCCCACCTCGTCTACGCCAGCTCGTGGCTGAAGTGCCACTACCCGGCCGCGTTCTGCGCGGCGCTGCTCAACGCCCAGCCCATGGGCTTCTGGTCGCCCCACACCCTGGTGCGCGATGCCCGCCGCCACGGGGTGGTGGTGCACCGCCCCGACGTCAACCACAGCGTGGCGACGGCCACCCTCGAGGCCGAAGAGGGCAGCGTGGGCGGGGTGGCGGTGCGCCTCGGCGTCGGCTCGGTGCGGTCGGTGGGCGCAGACCTGGCCGAGCGCATCGCCGCGAGCCGGCCCTACGCCTCCATGGAGGACCTGGTGCGACGCACCGAGGCGCCGCTGCCGGCGGTGGAGGCGCTGGCCACCGCCGGAGCCTTCCGGTCTCTCGGCCTCGACCGCCGAGAGGCGCTGTGGGCCGCCGGGGCCACCGCCCAGGCCCGGCCCGACCGCCTCGAGGGCGTGGTCACCGGCGTGGCGGCTCCGCCGCTGCCGGGGATGTCGCCGGCCGAGGAGACCAGCGCCGACCTGTGGTCCACCGGCATCAGCGCCGGGTCTCACCCCACCGAGCACGTGCGGGCACTGCTCGACGAGATGGGGGTGCTCACCGCCGAGGCCCTGGTCACCGCCGATGTCGACCGCCGGGTGTGGGTGGGTGGCGTCGTCACCCACCGCCAGCGCCCGGCCACCGCCTCGGGCACCGTGTTCGTGAGCCTCGAGGACGAGACCGGCCTGATCAACGTCATCTGCTCGGCCGGCCTCTGGGCCCGCTACCGCACGCTGGCCCGCACCGCCCCCGCCCTGCTGGTGCGAGGCACCCTCGAGCGGGCCGAGGGTGTGGTCAACGTGGTGGCCGACCGCCTCGATCCCTTTCCCACCGCCCCCGGCGACACCGCCGCCCTGCGCTCCCGCGACTTCCGTTAGCGCGAACCGACGGGTGGGGAGGAGCGGTGACGAGGGACTACCCCGCGATGGCCACTCGACCCGACGCGTAGCGGGGGATGCTCAGTCGCGCTCGATCTCGGGGCCCAGCTTCTCGCGCACGATGGCGGCCACCTCGCCGGGTTCGGCGTGGCGGCCCAGGTCCTTCTTGGAGAAGATCAGCTCACCGTCGAGGGTGACCTCGAAGCGGCCCTTCGACGACGGCACCAGCTCGATGTTCTCGATGATGGGGGCCCATCCACTCAACACTTCGTCCGTCAGACCGACGACACGGGGGACGTAGTTTCAGGGAACGCAGAACTCGACGCTGAAGCGGTGTCGGGGATCGAGCATGTCGGGTCTCCTCTGTCGGTGGTGCCGATGTTCGTTCCCCCCGGGGCGGCCCGCAACCCCTCGGCGCGACCACCCGCCACCGACCGCCACTTCGCCCTAGCCTCAGCGCCGTGCGGATCGTGTCGCTGCTTCCGTCGGCCACCGAGATCCTCTTCGCCCTCGGCCTCGGCGAGCAGGTCGTCGGGGTCACCTTCGAGTGCGACCACCCGCCCGAGGCCCGCACCCGGCGCATCGTGTCCACCTCGGCGCTGCCCGAGGGCCTCGCACCGGCCGAGATCGACGCCGTGGTGAAGGAGCGGATGGCCGCCGGCGAGGATCTCTACCGCCTCGACCGGGGGGCCTTCGCCGAGCTCGACCCCGACCTGATCGTCACCCAGGATCTGTGCGCGGTGTGCGCCGTCGACGTCTCCGAGGTCGACGCCGCCCTCACTCATCTCGGCTGCGACGCCGAGGTGCTCACCCTCGATCCCATGCGCCTCGACGAGGTCATCGCCTCCATCACCGCGGTGGGGGAGGCCACCGGTACATGGGAACAGGCCGAGGAGCTGGTGGCGTCGCTGCGGGCCTGCCTCCGCGACCTCGACCGCCGCCTCGACGGGGCCAGCCGCCGGCCGACGCTGGTGCTCGAGTGGACCGATCCCGCCTTCAGCGCCGGCCACTGGGTGCCCGACATGGTCGCCGCCGCCGGCGGCACCGAGGTGCTGGGCCAGGCGGGCAAGCGGTCCGAGGGAGTCGGATGGGACCGGGTCGCCGGATGCGGCGCCGAGGTCGTGGTGGTGGCGCCGTGCGGGTTCGGGTTGGAGGGCGCCGTCGACCTGGCCGCCGCGCTGTTCGCAGCCGGCCATCAGCCCGAGGGGTCCGAGGTCTGGGCCGTCGACGCCGACGCCTACGTGGTGCGACCCGGGCCCCGGGTGGTCGACGGCTGCGAGATGCTGGCTACGGTCCTGCACCCCACCCGTGTCGGTGCACCAGACCCCACGAAGGCCCTCCGCATCACCTGACCATCCCACGCCGACGTCGTGACGCGCTCGATGGTTCGACGTCCTGTAATCGGGCATGCGGATGGTTGTCAGGGCTAAGCGCGCACGATGCTGACGTCTTCGTTAGCGAGAAGAGCGGTTAGATCGCGGGGATCGCTGGTGAGCACGACGGCGTCGCTGTAGGTGACGGCGAGCGCAGCGACCACAGCGTCTGTCGCAGCGATCGAGCCGCGCCGTGAAACTGCCGCCCGCAGGCGCGCGCCAACGCGAGCAAGGTCTTCCGAGACGACGCGAATCTGACACATGGCCAGCAGCCGGTTCTCGTGAAAGTCGCGGCGGTGGTCGCCGGTCAGGGCTTCGGTGAGGACGATCGCCGGGACTTGTGGCGGCCACTGACCTCGCCGTCGCAGCTCGGCGAGCCTCGCCCGTTGGCCGATGAGAGCGCTGACGCCGCCGCTGTCGAGGATCAGCGTCACGCGGTTCGCCGGCGGCGCGGTCGAGTCGACGCGGCATCGAGACGCTGTGCCCACTTCGCTGCGTCCTCGATCTCCTCCGGCGTGGGAGGTCCGAACTCAGCTTCGAGCTCTGCGAGGTAGGCATCGAGAGCGTCGATCTTCGCGAGGCGGTCGAGCTCGTCCGTCAATGCGGCTGTTGCCAGCCTGGACACGTTCAGCCCAGCCGCTCGGGCGGCTGCCACCACTTCGTTGGGCACGGTGATGTTCACTCTGGCCATGCGCATATGATACACATCATTCGGGTTCTCCGCTGGAGGAACTTGCGCCATCCCAGAAGGGCCGATCGGGGTGCGTCAAGAACGGACACGACCTGGCAGCGGGAGCGGGCCTGAAACGAGGCCGGTCCCTTGGGCAGCCCCCGCACGAGGCACCGGCACATCATTGCGTAGCGAAGCTTCTATGCCACACCGATTGCCCCGCTACACGTTCGCAGTCACGAGCGAGGCGAGATCTGCCATGGTGTCGAAGATCGTGACCCCGTCGACGGCGAGACGATCGGCGGGGATCACACTTCCCGAGAAGCCGAACGGCACCATGCCCGCCGCAAGAGCAGCGGTGAGTCCGTACGGGCTGTCCTCGACAACCGCGCACTTCCCAGGGCTAGCACCCATGCGCTGAGCCGCATGCAGGAACAGATCAGGCGCTGGCTTGCCTGCTGCGACCTCGGGATCAGTTGCACTGTAGATCCGACCCGCGAACCGGTCGAGCAACCCGGTCTTGCCCAGGGTCAACGCCATCTTCTCGTGGCTTCCACTCGACGCGACGCAGGTAGCGAGTCCGGCCTGCTCGATGGCATCCACGGCCTGGGCCACGCCCTCGACGGCTTCGAGGTCGCGAGCGAGCGCCTCCCGGTACCGCTCGCTGTACTCGGCGTCCCAATCCGCAGGGAGCTGTTCTCCGACCAGCTCGGACAGCCGTGCACGCATCGCAGCGTCAGAGAGACCGACGAACTCGCGGATCACGTCCTCTTCCGTGAGGCCCCATCCGCGTTCCTGGCAGATCTGAGCCTCGACCTTGACGATGAGGCGCTCGCTGTCGACCAGAACACCGTCGCAGTCGAAGATCACGAGATCGAATCGCTTCATCGCACGGGACCGCAGCTCATTGATGGCCAGCATGCAGTGGCTGGGTCGCGAACAGTTCCCATTCGCCGGGAATGCCCTTGAGCGCCTGACGGCCGCGCGACGTGCACTCGACGCCCGCCCCTATCGTCAATCCGGGAACCGTGGATGACACCCAGAGTTCGCCATCTGTTGCTGCCGCCATCACGCGGGCTGCGAGGTTCACTCCGATTCCCCCAATGTCATCGCCCCGACGTTCCACCTCGCCGGTGTGGATCCCGGCTCGGATCTCGACGCCGACAACGGCGAGGTCGCGGATCATCTGGTGGCCTGCAGCGATGGCGCTCGCCGGGGCATCGAACGTGGCGAGCACCCCGTCGCCGGTCATCTTGACGACGCGCCCACGAACACCTTCCACCGCACGCCTGGAGATCTGGTCGTGGTCATCAAGCAGCTCGGTCCACCGGGAATCTCCGACGGTTGCTGCACGGTCGGTCGATCCGACAATGTCGGTGAAGAGCACCGTGGCCAGTACTCGATCCGCTGTTGAGGCGGCACGGTGTTCTGTGCCCACGAGGAACGCTTCGATCGCCTCTCCGTATCGACCCATGTCCTCGGGCCGGGCGCTGCCATGGAACGCCCCGCCCACCTCGACCATGCGCGTGTCGGGTAGCAGTGAGGCGAACTCCCGTCCGTAGGACACCGGAATGATTGGATCGTCGGTGCAGTGCACGACGAGGGAAGGCGTGCGCACGAGCGGGAGGATGGGGCGGACGTCGAACGATGCATTGGCCCGAAGGAGGCTCGCCATGCTGGTGGGCGTTCCCATCGCTCGCTCGATCCGGCCCAGAAGGTCCTTGTCGGCGAAGCCCTGCGCCCAGATCGCTTCGAGGAGCGTGCCCTGTCCCCAAAGCGTCTCGAACGCCGCGGCTGCTTGCGCGGTGTCGGGGCGGTAGGCCCATGACGCCACGACAACGAGCCGCTCGACACGTTCCGGGAACGTTGCCGCGAACAGTGCGCTCATCGCACCACTCTCCGAGAGCCCGATCACGGAAGCAGAGTCGATGCCGGCCTCATCCATCACCGCACGGATGTCCTCCATGCGGTCTTCGAGGGACGTGGACAGCAAGGTGCGGTCCGATAGACCCGTGCCGCGCTTATCGAACCAGGTCACCGTGCAGCGCTCGCCCAGGCGTCGGAGCGTGTGTGCCCAGCCGGGAAACTCCCAGAACAACTCAACGTGTGATGCGGTGCCCGTCACCCAAACGACGTGCGGGCCAGTCCCGAACTGCTGATACGCGATCGAGAGACCGTCCGACGTAGTGGCGTACCTGGTCTCGGGCACTCTCATGACCATCCTGTTCCCAACGCGATCGCTGGCACGTGCGGACAACGCGGCACGCGGCGGCAAACACACGGTAGCGGGCGGTCCTGAACGCACTGCTGTGCCGATGACCAGCGGCTGCGGCCGAGCCCGGTGTCGCAGGGCTGGTTGAGGGGATGTGGGTGGAGCAGTCGGCGTGCTACTCCGAGGTGGTCGCCGCCGGGATCTGGAAGACGCCAGGTCCCTCGACTGTCACAGCACCGACCAGCTCGGCGATGGCGAAGTTCACACCGAAGAGGCTCCCGGACGAATCGCCACGACCGAATTCCACGGCCGACGGGAAGTCGAGGCCGTCCTCGTCGGTGGCGACGGTCGTGATGACCCCGTCGGTACCGACGCGCACGATCGAGCTCTGGCCGATGACCGCCACGAACATGTTTCCGAGTGGATCAAGGGGAGCTCAGGAGATCTCGCTCTCCGGGCAGGCTCGGGCGAGGGCCCGCCCGACGCTGCGGGGCTGCATCTCGAAGCACCACAGGACGATGTCCCGGGCGGCGGTGCCGTATCGGTTCTTGCCGTCGGCGGGAGCGGTGACGACCCGGTCAGCGCGTCAAGAACGGCCACGACCTGGCGGTGGACCAGGCCCCGACTTCTGTCGCGACCGTGGGTGGGGAGCAGCGGTGACGAGGCGCTACCCCAAGATGGTTACCGACGGTGCAAGCGGCTCACCAGGCGCGACGCGATGAGCCATCGCCCACTTGGCGCGCTCAAGACGGTGAGGGTTACCGTCCCGGCTGCCGCCTTCGCGGCCAAGGTGACCGCGACAGAGAAAGGAGCAGCGATGAGCGTCGTCTCCGTCCACATCGCCGACGTTGGCTTGCCGAAGTCGCTTGGCTTGGTCCGGCACCCGCGCCCGGCATCGATCTCGGGACTGTTGCACGCCAACGCGGGCGTGGCCGCCACGTTCGGCACGACTCCTGCGCGGCCTTCACCCGGGCGCGTCGGCCTCATCGCGTTCTGGCAGGACGACGTCGCCCTCAAGCAGTTCGAGGCGACGCATCCGCTCGCCGCCAAGCTCGGTGGCGGGCTGGTCGTGCACGCCCGGCCGCTGCGCATCCACGGCGCGTGGCCCGGCATCGGTGACGACGTGCCGAAGCAGCGCAACGTCGAACACGACGGCCCGGTGCTCGTGCTCACGCTCGCCAAGACGAAGATCTCGCGGTTCATCCCCTTCTTCCGTGCCAGCCAGCCAGCGGAGAAAGCCGTTGCGACGGCGCCGGGCAACGTGTTCTCGAGCGCAGTCCTGCGCCCGCCGTTCATCTCCTCTGTGTCGTTGTGGGAGAGCAGCGACTCGGCGATGGACTACGCCTACAGCGGTCATCAGGCGGGACACCCCGAGGCCATCTCCGCCGGCCGCGGCAAGCCGTTCCACCACCGGCAGGCGTTCGTCCGCCTCGCCATCACCGAGATACGTGGATCACTCGCCGGGCGCAACCCTCTACCCCCGGCCGCCATTCGCGTCTGAGGCTCCTGATCCGCGTCACGCCACAACTTCGCTGTCCCAACTATCGGGAACCTCGATCGTTCTGCTCGCCATGAGGTTGCGAGGTGGTGCACGAGGCGACGCGAACGCGTGCAGCGCAGCGTTGGTGGGGAGCAGCGGTGACGAGGGGCTACCCCGCGATGGTTACCCACAATGCGAGCCCGTGACCAGGGCGGACGCGACGCCTCGGGCCGCCTGAGGGCCGCGACCAGCCCAAGATCCCGGCGGTCAGGGACGGGCCCCTGACCGCCGGGTCCGTCGCTCAGCCTTGCTCTCAGTCAGCTCCGAGTGCTTGGCGCCACAGGTAGGTGTCGGTATACGTGCGGAATCCCGTGATCTTGCCATCAGCGCCGAATCGCCAGACGTGCACGAACTCGGCGTCCAACTCGACACCGTTGGCGGCACCCTTTCCGCCGTACTTGCCTGTCGCCGCGACGATGTCGCCACCATCAATGATCTCGTCGGGGGTGACGGAGAAGCCCTCGAGTTGAGTGGTAACAGGGCCGAAGATGTTCTCGGCAACCGCCTGCGGACCAAGCTGGTTCTCGAAGGGCAGGCCGGTCGGCTCCTGCCAGTCGATCTTGTCGTCCATTGCGCCGAGAACGGCGGCCACGTCCCCTACCCCGAACGCGTCATAGAGCTTGCGCAATGTGTCAGCGTTTGAACCCATCGAGTCTCCTTTTGCGGGTCAGCACCAGCGGCACCGAACTGAGACTGATGCTAGGCGGCATGCGAAATTCCTGCTTGTCTGAGGTCTGGAGCGGTGACGAGGGACCACCCCGCGGTGTTCACCCAGGGTGCGAGCCGACCTGTTGTTCGGGTCGCCCGAGAGGAAGCGCGCGCGGCATGATCCTTGGTGGTGACATGGCTTGAGTTCGCAGCCGAAGTTCCGGTCCTTGCACAGGAAGCCCGGAAAAACCTCTACGAGGTCGGGATCGGGCTCGGCTTCCTGGCAACGGTGCGGCCGGATGGGGCGCCGCGGGTGCACCCGGTCTGCCCGATCGTCAGCGACGCTGGTCTTCACGTCCTGGTGGTGCCCGGGCCCAAGCAAGAAGACCTTCGTCGCGACGGGCGGTACGCGTTGCACACGGAGACCTGCCCGCCGCCGAACCACGAGGACGGGTGCATGCTCGCCGGCATAGCGCGCGAAGCGACCGACGCGGCCATCCGCTCGGTGGTGCTTGATCAGCTGCGCACTGAGCGCCAGAACCAGGATCTGTGGCCGTCGGTGCACACCGATTCGTTGTTCGAGTTGTTCATCAGCTCCTGTCTCCTGATGCGGACGCTCGATTCTGCCGATCTCCCCGTCGGACCAACTGTCTGGAAGAGCGCGGCAGCCCGCTGATCTGGCTCGCGTTTGCGGCGACCGGAGCCGTCGGTCGGTCGTGGGCGGGGACGAGCAGGAAAGCGGCACGCAGTCGCGGGCGGATGGTCAGGCAGCGGTCAACGATCGCCGTCCTGCTACACGGACAGTCGCAGCCCATCCCGCTGCGAGTGCGATGGCAGGCACGAGCCAGATGGCGGGCATCGACTCGCCGGCCACGACGTACACCCCAGCCCATGCCACCATCCCCACGGAAGCCGCGGGAAGGAGTGACCACCCGATCCGGCCCACTCGGCCAGAGTCTCGTGCTGCCCACACTTGAGCCGGAATGAGAAGCGGGAGCAGCAGGAAGCCGCCGCCCATCGACGCCATCAGGAGGAGGGTCACCATGAGCAGCAGTGCCTTCGCCGCGAACACCGCCGGGGAGGCGGACACTGCCGGAGAGCGCTCCTTCACCGCCATAGAAACCCGTCGAAGCCAGCGGATGTTCCCTGGGTGCATCGGAGCGACGCATGTGACGCGACCGAGTCGGCGCTCGGGGGTGTCGTCACACCCGACAGAGTACGAACGCCGCCGACTCGCCGTTCAGTCGGCGTTCAGGGACGATCAATTGTCCCCATTGCGCAGCCATCCCACAGTGGCTATCTGTCGCTATGACTATCCCTCGACCCGGCGCAGCCTGCAGGTGCAATGACCTGAGACGCAAACCATCCGAACTAGACCGTTTGGGCTATTGCTCTCTCGTCTCGGCAGGGGCCACCATGCTCCCTAACGAGATCGCATCCTGAAGGGACGACATGAAACCGTCTCGCAAGATTCTTGTCATTACGGCCGCTTTCGCGGTTACAGCCATGATGGCCCATCCGGCTTCCGCAGCGGGTTTGTTCACCGACGATGATGGTTCTACTCACGAAACAAATATTGACTTGATCGCTGCAAACGGCATAACGCAAGGCTGCGGACCGTCCCTGTACTGCCCTGCTGATCCGGTAACGCGTGGCCAGATGGCGACGTTTCTCGGGCGCACGGTCGGCCTGCCTCTGAGTGTCAACGATTACTTCCAAGATGACGATGGAACTACCCACGAGCCGAGCATCAACGCCTTGGTGGAGGCAGGAATCGCGTCAGGATTTGCCGACGGAACATTCCGCCCATCGGTGCACGTCACCCGCGGACAGATGGCGACATTACTCACCAACGCGTTCGCGCTCCCCCCCGGGGACGCCACCTTCACCGACTCCTCCGGCACCCACGCCGCCGGCATCGGCGCCGTCGCCGAGGCGGGGATCACCAAGGGATACCCGGACGGAACCTTCCGCCCCCATGCCGCAGTTACGCGCGGACAGATGGCGACATTCTTGATCCGCGCCCTGGAATGGATGCAGGCGTCCCCCCCAGCCGAGGGCGCTCCCGAGCAGCCGGACGAGCTTCCGAGCGAACCAACAACGTCCGAAATCTCCACTGCAGCGGTGTCATGGCAACGGACCGGCAACTTGTACTGCACGATCGGTTCGGGGTCGGCCACAGTGACCGCGCCGACAGTGCACGCCTCCGGATTCATCGCGTGGATACCGGTCATCGTCCACTACGACTCGAACGGTAACGTCACCGGTCACGCATGGGGTGAATGGGAGTGGAGCTACGGCGCTCAGCCCACGGGGATCGCTGCCGCCCCGGGACCGTGGCGCCGATTCCGCGACGGCGCCATAGGCGGGCTACAGGTCAAATCATCGCCTCCCAACACCTATGCAAGCATCGGGCAGCTGGTGTACGACTACGACGACGGCCAGTACACGTTCGACTGGTCCCTCACCACCAGAGGCACCACTTTCTGTACGACATGACGTGCGTAGCCGAGCGGGCGCGGTTCGGGCAATCACTCCATGGATGCGTGCCGCTACTGCCGGGGCCGGTTCTCCTCCAATCTTGCAAGCACTGCCGTGTTGCTTCTGCGGCCGCGGCTCCTCGCGGAAAGCAAGGGGTGCCGGGGGTGGGTTGAGGGAGCGACCACTGCGGGGAGGTCACCAAGCTGGCCGGGCTGGAGATGTCCCACAACGACCGACCGACCCCACGCCCCACGATCGACCGAACTCGGCGCCTCTCGCCCCGCGTCGCCGTGACAGCATGTCCCGATGACGACTGAACGGATGGAGGTCCAGCGAGCGATCGCCGCGGGTCCTGAAGCGATCTGGGCCGTGCTCTGCGATCCGCAGGGCCACGTGGCCATTGACAGCTCGGGGATGCTCATGGCCGCCAGCGGCGACCCGGTGAGCGCCGTCGGCGACAGCTTCGTGGTGCACATGGACCGCGAGGCCCTCAACGACTACCCGCTCGGGCTCTACGACGTGACGGTCGAGATCACCGCCTTCGACCCGCCCCGGGAGATCGCCTGGACCGTCGTGGGCCAGCTTCGTCCGCACATCGGCCACATCTACGGCTACCGGCTCGAGCCGATCGCCGAGGGGACCTTCGTCACCTCGTACTACGACTGGTCGGGCATCGACCCCGTCTGGCGGGAGGCGGAGATCTTCCCGGTGATGTCCGAGGGGGCGCTCCGCGCCACGCTCGGGGTCCTGGCCCGGACGGTCGCCCCGGGCCGCGCGCGTCCGGCGCTGCCCGACGACGCCTGAGCTACTCCGGGCGCTCGGCCGCGTCGAGGACGGCGGCCACGTCGGCATCGAACGACGACCGGCACCGCAGGACGGCGAGGCTGCCGACGATGATGGGCACCACGAGGACGTAGAACGCACCGGCGAGGGAGCCGATGAGGTCGGAGGTGGCGCCCACGGCCAAGGGGCCGATGGCGCCGCCGACGGCCGACAGCAGGCCGAAGAGGCCGAAGCCGATGCCCCGTTGGGTGGCGGGGAGCACGTCGGCCACCGCCGCCGACAGGTTGGGGATGGCGAGCGACATCAGGATCATGCCCGCGCCCAGCAGCAGCAGCTGGAGGGCGAGGCTGGGCATGGCGAACGACGCTGCGAGGGCGAACGACCCCGACAGCAGGCCGGCACCCGACAGGACGATGCGCCAGCCGGGCCGGCTGCCGTGCCACCGGTCGCCGAGTGTGCCGCCGATCACGGTGCCGCTGATCGTGGCCACGAGGGTGAGGACGGCGGCCAGTGCGGCCGAGGTGCCCTCGTTGAGGTCGTGGGTCCGCTGGTAGTAGCTCGGCAGCCAGAAGAAGATCCCGGAGATGCCCGTGAACAGGGCCATCACGCCCACGTACACGTGGGAGACCGTGCGCACCTGCATCAGCGTGCGCAGCTGCGCGTACAGGGCGCGGGGCCCGCTGGCGAGCGGGGCGGCGAGCACGACGTCGGCGTCGCCCGCCAGGGAGACACTGTCGGGGCCGACCGGCTCGTCGCCGCTGACACCGGCCGTGCTGCGGAGGTCGGCGACGACCTCGTCCATCTGGCCACGCCGCGGCTCGGCCAGCCGCCAGGTCGCCCAGGCGACGACGAGGCCCGGGATGACCATGAACACGAACGCCGCCCGCCAGCCGAACAGCTGGCCGATGACGCCGCCGAACAGCACGCCGAGGCCGCCGCCGACGAACGCCGAGAGGCGGTGGTAGCCGAACACCTTCCCCCGTGAGGCCGGGGGGTAGTAGTCGGCCAGCACGCTCGACGCCGCAGGACCGTCGAGGCTGTCGGCGGCGCCGAGCACCACCCGAGTGGCGAAGAACATGGCGAAGCTGACCGCCAGGCCCGATGCCATGATCACGATCGACCACGTGGCCACCACGATGGAGAGCAGCCGGGTCCGGTGCACGCGGTCGGCGAGGTAGCCGGCGGGCAGGGCGATGAGGATGCCGGCGATGGCGGCCGCGGTGGGGATGGCGCCGCCGAAGGTGTCGCTGAAGCCCCACTCCTCCTGCAGCAGGGGGAGGACCCCTGCCACCACGCTCGTCTCGATCCGGTCGACGAGCGAGATGCAGACCAGGACCATCGCCGGCTTCCAGCCGAAGGGAGCCCGGTCGCCGCGGGCGACCGCGTCTCGGAGGCCCTGGCGGTCGTCGATGCTGATGCCGGCGCTGGTCTGCCCCACGGGTGGTGCACCGTATCGGGCGGTGGCGGATCCTCAAGATCAGGATTCCTCCGATCAGGGTCCGGGCGCCGGTGCCTGCCACACTGCCCGGCGTGGCGATGCGCAGGAGCTCGATGGTGGTGGCCGCCCTGGCACTCCTGGGAGGCGCTGCGGCGCTGACCTACCGGCGCTCGCGGACATCGGAGGGCGACACGCTGATGCGCCGAGGGTCGGCAGCGCGAAGCGCGCAGCTGGCGGGGATGAGCACCCGCATGGGCGGCGCCTACGCCACCCACCGGGCACGACGGATCTTCGCGTCGGCCGAGCGCCGGGACGAGCTTGACGAGGCGCTCCAGCTGCGGACCGCCCAGGAGGTCGCGGCGACCCTCGGCAACATGAAGGGCGCCATGATGAAGCTCGGCCAGATGGTCAGCTACGTCGACGAGTCTCTGCCCGCACCCTTCCGAGAGGCGCTGGCCGAGCTGCAGCAGGACGCGCCACCCATGAGCCCCGCGCTGGCGGCGGGCGTCGTTGCCGATGAGCTGGGCGCGCCGCCGGAGGAGGTCTTCGCCGAGTGGGACGAGGTCCCGATCGCGGCGGCCTCGATCGGGCAGGTCCACCGTGCCATGACCCACGACGGCCGCGCTGTCGCCGTCAAGGTCCAGTACCCCGGGGTCGCCGACGCCGTGCGCTCCGACCTGGAGACCACCGACCTGGTGGCCCAGGCGATGCGGCTGATCTTCCCCAACCTCGACCCCCGGCCCATCGCCGAGGAGATCGCCGCTCGCCTGGTCGAGGAGCTCGACTACCGCCAGGAGGCGGTCAACCAGCAGGAGTTCGCCGACGCCTACCGCGACCACCCCTTCATCCACATCCCCGATGTCCTCCCAGAGCTCTCGACCGGGCGGGTGCTCACCACCGAGCTGGCCGACGGCGTCCGCTTCGCCGAGACCGAGGCCTGGAGCCATGCCGAGCGCGACCTCGCCGCCGAGGCGATCTACCGCTTCGTCTTCGGGAGCCTCTACCGATTGCACCTCTTCAACGGCGACCCGCACCCGGGCAACTACCTGTTCCGACCCGGTGGGCGGGTGACCTTCCTCGACTTCGGGCTGGTCAAGCGCTTCGACGAGCACGAGGTGGTGCACTTCGAGCGGTTCATCCAGCACATGGTCCTCGACCCCGACCCCGCCAAGTTCCGCCGAGCGCTAGAGGACAGCAACGCCATCCTGCCCGGTGCCGACGCCACCGACGAAGAGCTCTACGACGCGATGATCCCCTACTACGAGCTGGTGATGCACGACCGCGAGGTCACGTGGACGTCGGAGTACGCGTCGAGGGTGGTCCACAGCCTCTTCGACCGCTCGAGCCCCATCACCCAGAACACGAGCGGTGGCGGCTCGATGTTCGTCTTCATCAACCGGATCAACCTCGGCCTCTACGGGCTGTTCGGCCGCCTCGGCGCCACCGCCAACTGGCGACGGATCGCCGAGGAGCTCTGGCCGTCGGTCGGGGCGGGGCCCTCGACCGAGCTGGGTCGCCTCGACGCCGCCTGGCGGGCAGCGCGCTGAGCACCGCCGACGGTCAGCGCTGGATCGGGCGGAGCAGGACCTCCTGGGCGACGCTGGCGACGAGGACGCCGTCCTCGGTGGACAGCGTGCCCCGCGAGAGGCCACGGGCGCCTGCCACGGCGACGGCCTCCAGGTCGTAGAGGAGCCACTCGTCGGCCCGAAGCGGCCGGTGGAACCAGAGGGTGTGGTCGAGGCTGGCGCCCATCATCTCGCCGGCCTCACCCTTGCGCCGCAGCGCCCGTCGAGCGGCACCGACCGGGCCCATGTCGGAGAGGAAGGCGACGACGCTGGCATGGACCGCCGGCTCGTCGGGCAGGCGCCCGTCGGTGCGCACCCACATGCGGCGCGTGGACGCGGCGGGGCGGCCGTCGACGACGGCGGGCGGCTCGAGCTCGCGGATGTCGAAGGGGTGGTGGTGGATGTGGTGCTGGCCTGGTTCCTCGCGCTCGCACCGGTCGGGGGGCGGCACGTCGGGGGGGAGCGGGAGCTGGTGCTCGGGGCTCGCCTCGAGCACGTGGAACGAGGCGGTGAGGGAGAAGATGGCCTCGCCGTGCTGGATGCCCACCACCCGCCGGGTCGTGAACGACCGCCCGTCGCGGATCCGGTCGACCTGGTAGATGATCGGCGTCCCCCGTCGCCCCGGTCGCAGGAAGCTGGCGTGGAGGGAGTGAGGGTGGTGCTCGACCTCGACGGTGGCGGCGGCCGCCTGCATGGCCTGGCCGGCCACCTGGCCGCCGAAGACCCGCCCCGGGCCCACGCTGCCGGGGTTGGCTCCGCGGAACAGGTCGCGGTCGAGGACCTCGAGCTCGAGCAGGGAGACGAAGCGCTCGAAGGCGGGGTTCACCGGCTGCCTCCGGTGGCCCGGTCGTCGATCAGGAAGCTCAGGGCGGGCGGGACGAGCAGTCGTGCGAACACGGACCGAGTCTGCCCCACCAGGCCGCTGCCCCGGCGTGCGCCGCGTGCGCCGTGACCCTTGGTCAGCGAGCGCTGACCGCACCGGAGTACCTTGTGGCGCCGGGCGCGAGGGGGCCCGACCGTGCAGGGGAGGGAGCGCATGGTCACGATCGAGTACCGCTGTGCCGACGGGACGCCGTTCCCGGTGACCTTTCGGGACGCCGACGACGCCACGCGACGCTGGCGCTGCGAGCGGGAGCACGGGCGCGAGCCGCAGACGCCGATGGCCGCCGCACTCGTCCACCTGGGGCTCCCGGGCGCCGAACGTGCGCACACCGAGGTCGGGCTCGTGCTGCCCCCGACGTTCCGCCCCGGGCCCGAGGCATCGGGCTTCGCCTACTTCGTCGACGGCGGGTTGCCTGCCGACGTGCTGAACGTCATGTTCACCGGCTGTGCCCAGCTCGTCGAGCGGCACGGCAGCGCCCTGCGGATCTGGCACGACCACTGCCTGCCGGCGGTGAAGGCGTGCTGCGACCAGCTCGACGCCGCGGGCGACGAGGTGTCGCTGCAGGCCCTGGCCGAGCTGCAGCACTACGGCATGCAGCTCACCATGATCCCTGCCTTCGTCTGCGGCAACGACCTCGACCTGCTCACGGCCACCTGCCGCGACGCCGTCGGTGAGGAGGCGGCCACGCTCGTGGCCAGCGAGCTGACCCAGGGCTACGCCAACGAGACCCTCCGGGCCGACGACGACCTCTGGCGGCTGGGGCGCAGCGCAGCCGCCGGCCCGAGGGTCGCCGCCGCCCTCCTCGCCGACGATCCCGCCGCCGCCATGGCGACGCTGCGCGCCGACGGCGCCGAGCCCGCCTTCTTCGCCGAGCTCGATGCCTTCCTCGACGAGTGGGGCGGCCGATGCGAGTCGTGGGACATCGCCTGCCCCACGTGGCGGGAGCAGCGTGGCGGGTTCTGGAGCCAGCTGCGCCAGATGGCGGCAGACGACGTCCCCCCGCCCCGCCTCGCGCTCGAGCGTGGCGCGAAGCGGAGAGAGGCGCTCGCGGCGGACGTCGACGACCGCCTTGCCGGCGACCCCGCCACCCAGGCGAGGTTCCGCCGGCGGCTGGCCCGCGTCGCCGACTACGTGGCGGTCCGCGAGGAGCGTGCCCGCTGGCAGCTCGTGCTCGCGGGGTCGCTGCGGTCGGCGCTGCTGCGGCGCGGCCGTGGGTTGGCCCGGCGAGGCGTGATCGCCGACGCCGAGGACATCCTCTTCCTGTTGCCCGCCGAGGTGGAGGCGGGGGAGGGCGAGCTCGGGCCGCTGGTGGCGTCGCGCCGTGCCGCGCACGAGCGATGGCGAACC
>DATKDW010000095.1 GCA_035512495.1 Acidimicrobiales bacterium | reverse complement strand
ACGAGACCTGACCCTGACCGGGTCGCCGGTCAGGGCTGGGGGTTGCCGCCTGGCCGGCGGCGTCCACGGTGGCCACCGACGCCGTGGCGACTACCGCAGTCCCGCCGCGGCGCCGCCCGCGACGCCGCCCGTCGGCTCGCTGCGCCGGCCCCCCTCACCTGGTGGGCCCGCGGAGCGAGCCGGCCCGGCCGCTTCCCCCCGGAGAACACCCCGCGGGCTGCACAACCCACAAGGAGCCCACGATGCTCACCCACCTACCCCCGGTCGTCGCCGCGTCCCCCAACCCACGAGCGCTCAGCCTCTGGAACGACGTCATCGCCGTGACCTACGAGCTCGCCGCGCTCGCCGACACCCCAGCGCGACATGGCCGCCCCGGGCGGCGACTCGAAGCGAGAGGCGTCCGGTCGTACCTGCGACTGCTCCGGCTGCTCAACCTCCCCGAGTGGGGTCCCCACGACCTCGACATGCTCGACTGCATCGCCTGCATCGAACACGCCGCCGCCCGAGCAGTCGCCGGCGACGCCGTCGCCTGAGCACCCGAAGACCGCCCCACGACGGGGCGGTCTTCGCATGTCCACGCTCGAGCCCAGCCGGGTTGACAGAAGGCGCCTTACCGGCGCCGGTCAGCCGAGGAGATACGCCTGCTGCTCTGCTGCCGGAGCAGAACGTACACTGGAGGCCGTGAAGACGAAGCCCGTCATCCGCTACGTCAGCCTCGAAGAGGTCCGGGCCGAAGTCGCCCGCTTCGAGGCGGCGCATCCCGGCATCGGTGCCGACAACTACCCAGACGTCTTCCGTGACGCCAACGGCGAGCTCATCGAGACCGAGGAGTTCTTCGAGATCTCCCAGTCCTACAGCGTGCTCACAGCCCACGGGGGTTGAACTCCGAGCCGCTGTTCCCACCCCACATCCGCAGCTTCGACGCTGCCGTCGAGTTCGTCGCGGGCTGGGTCGACATGATCGGCGGGCACATCACCAGCGAGCTGGCAGTGCTCGACACCGGCCGGACGTTGCGGGTGGCCCCGACGACGGTCACGTTCGCCGGAACGGCGACGGTCCTCACGTTCAGCTTCACCCTCGACGCCGACCTGGTGGCGACGTGGTACCGGTTCGATCTGCGCCGCTCCGACGACGAGCTGCTCTGGCGCCACGACTGCCACCCGGGTCACGAAGACATCTTCGGAGGGCCGCACCACCTCCACATCGGACCCGACGAGGGACACCGCATCGCCGCCCAACCGGTGACCCTCGAGCAGGTGGCCACCAAGATCGTGTCCACCCACGTCAACCTGAGCAGCTGAGCACCCGAGCCAGGTCTTGCCCCGACCTTGGGGCGTCCATCGAGTCACAAGAAACCAGTCGTTCACAGCGACTCCGACCGAGGCAGCGACCAACCCGACCTCGACCACCGGTACCGGCACCGCCACGGACCTCCAGGGCAACCGCCAGTACAGCTTCGAGGTCGGCGACGGCGCCGTGCGTGTCGCGCTCTTTGAAGCGTGGCGAGCAGGGCGTGGTCGAAGCGCCCCGACAGGGTGGTGTCGGCGGCGGTGTGGGCGAGGATGCGTTCGGTCTCGCTGTCGCTGTAGGTGTCGGTGCGCACCTTGAGCTGGGCGGGAGGGCGCACCTGGGTGGCGGGGTTGACGGCACCGGAGATGTCGAGGGTGCGCCAGGTGTAGAACGCCCGGAGGGCGTAGACGCCGACACGGCGGGCGTCGCCGCCGACACCACGCTGCTCTTGGGCTTCGAGCCAGGCTCGGATGTGGGCGGGGGTGACATCGGCGAGGGCGATGTCGGGGTGGGTGTCTGCGAGCCAGGTGGTGAAGAGGCGGGCGTAGCCGCTGTAGGTGTCGGCGGTGCGGGGGCTGTTGTTCTCGACGCCTCGGAGGTGGTCGGCGAACCTGGTGTCGTCACGGCCGGTGACGGTGTTGCCGGCGGCGGGGGCGCTGTGTCCGTCACACGACCGGCCCCAGCTCTGCGGCCGGTGCTCACCGAAATCACCCTTGCCTGCGCCCAGAAGGTCCGCCCCATTGGCTGACCCCTTTGTCATCATGTCCCGGTCGGGCAACCGCCCGACGGACCAGTCAGTGGGGGACGCATGACCGACGACGGCGACGTGACCAGCGCGGGTGATGTGGGGCCAGAGCCCATGAGCACGGACCAAACCGGGGCGCCACGGTGGGCGTTGCTGCTTCTCGGAGGCGGCGCAGCTCTGGTCCTCGGTGCTTTCCTCCCGTGGGTCCGGATCCTGGTGTTCGAGATCAGCGGCGTGACTGCCCGTTGGGGCATCGTCACCCTGCTGGGCGGCATCGTTGTACTCGTTGCCGCATACCAGGCATGGAAGGGCGGACTGCTGAGCGCACGGGCGACCCGGCCGCTGCTCATCGCAGCCGCGGTCGCCGGAGGCATCGGCGTGCTCGTTCCTGCGGCCGTCGCTGTGGAGCTCAAGGAGTCCGTGGCCGAGTCGGAGGTCAGCGAGGACGACTCCTTGGAAGCCGACGGTGGGTTCACCTCTGCGGAAGACGACGAGTTCTTCGACGAAGAGTGGGAAGCGCAGATGGAAGAGTTCGAGCGCTCCATCGCCGAAGCCTTCGCCATCAAGCTCGGCTTCGGCCTCTGGCTGAGCCTTCTCGGCGGCGGCGTGGCGCTGGCCGGTGCCATCGACGCCCTGCGCTCACGCCCTGAGAGGCCCCCGGTGCCGTAGCCCGACCGCGGTAGCGCCGCGCAGGGGCCCCAGAGGCGCCGGCAGCGTGGCGGCAGGCGCTTACAAGAAACCAGTCGGTAACCGCTCTCTCTGAGAGCTGTTGCACGGAACCCCGCCCCCGACTCAGCTCCCGCCAGCGTCGCCGTAGGCGAACCGGGCTACCTCGGTGCCTGCCGCGTCACGCAGCACCACCTCACCGCCTTCGTTGCCCAGCACCTCCGCGGTGAGGCCGACGAAGACGGCATCGTCGTCCGTCTGGCCGGGCCCCGGGTGGAGCCTCAGCTCTGCGTCCACGTCGATCTGGCGGCCGATGCCGAGGGGGAGGCGCTCGCCGTCGGCATCGACCCACCAGCCGCCCATGTCGATGCGGATGGTGGCGTTGTTGCGGATCACCAGGTGCTCGCCGGCGCCCTCGGCGAGGTCGTCGCCGGGAGGGTCGGCCACCACGACGGCGATGTACGCCGTGGAGTAGGTCTCCGCCACGTCCGATGGGAGCTCGTAGGTGCCAGCGGCGCCCGATCCGCCGCCACAGCCGACGAGGACGACCACCACAGCGGAAGCCACGACCCGGTGTCTCATCCCGACATCTTGGCCCGCCCCCGACCCGCCCCCCCGGTCCTCTCCGAGACCGGGGCTCCGGTCGCCTTCGGGCCGGGTTCGCTGTCGCAGCCGGGCGATACGTTGGCGATGTCGGCTCGGAGGCTGCCGTTGAGGCCTCTCGCTTCGTCTGTTCGCAGAGGTGAAGGAGAGTGCCCATGGCTACCGCTGAGGAGCGGCGCCGGCTGCACGACCGCCTGGAGGGGGCGATCGGTGCGGGGTCGGCAGGTACGATGATCGACATGTTGGCCGAGATGGCGACCAAGGACGATGTGGCCGCGTTGGCCACCCGCGCCGACCTGGTCGCGCTGGAGACGAGGATCTTGGCCCGCTTCGACCGGGAAGCCGCTGGGGTGGCGACCCAGATCGCATCGGCGCGCCAGGATGCGGCGGCGCAGTCGGCGGCGGTGCGCCAGGACATCGCCTCGCTGGCCCTCTCGGGCCGGACGATGCTGTTCGGGGTGGCGGCCATCCTCGTGGCCCAGGTGGCTGCCGTCGCCGCCGTCGCTGCCCTGGGCTGAGTGGTTCTGCACGCTCGGCTGGAGCGCCAGCTCCAGCAGCGGCCAACGTCGAGCACCTCTGAGCTGGCGAAGTTGTCCTAGCCGGCCGGTACGATGGGCGGTACTTCCCCCTTCGAAGCGTTGTCAGGTCGAAGGGAGTCCGTCACCAT
>DATKDW010000094.1 GCA_035512495.1 Acidimicrobiales bacterium | reverse complement strand
GCAGCGGGGGATCGCTTGGTCAATACGCCGGCCAGCCCGAAGCCGATTGCGCCCACGAGGGAGAGCATGCCGATGAGGTTGTGGGCGAGCACGGTGGTGTCGCCGAGGTGGTCGTAGCGTCCGACGTGGTAGATCCAGCTTGACAGTGCCCCCGCGAAGGTGGCGGCGAGGGCGGCGGCGGTCCCCAGGCGAGTACGTCGGATCCGTCCAGCCGGGGTCGCCTCGCCTGTCGTGATCGACCCGCTCGTGCGCTTCGGGCGCCCATCGGTCGAAGGTGTGGCAACGGAACGCCTGTGGGAGCTGTTCGATGCGAGCGAGACGCTCGATGAGATCTCGGACGCCTATGACCTGCCCAACGACGTCGTGAGCGCAGCCGTGGCATACGAGGAGCAGCTCCGGTCGTTGGCGGCGTAGTCGACGTTGGCGCCCAGGTTCTTCGTTGACGAGAACGACCTGGCCCTCGGCAAGCTCCTCGCGCAGGAGCGCGGCGACGTCGTCCATCCGGGACATCCGGACCTCCCCGAGGTGCCGCGCGGGTCGTTCGACGACCACTGGCTGCCGATCATCGGGCACCGCCGGCTTGTGGTGATCACCCGGGATCAGCGCATCCGGTACCGCCCTGTCGAGAAGAACGCCTGGGTCGACACGGCGTCCGTGGTTTCGTCCTTACCGGCAGGAAGAGCCAGAGCACCGCCGACAGTCGCGCCATCCTCCGCCGGCATTGGCACCGCATCGAGGAGCTCGTCGACGCCGCGCCAGACGGTCCGTGGATGCAGGCGGTGACCGAGGGCGGTCTCCGCGACATCCCCCTGGCCTGAACCGTGCGTAGATGAGCTCGGCGGTCGAGACCTGGTACACGGCAGATGCCCCGATGCCACCTCCATCCGCTACAACCCCGGTCGAGCTGGCCCGTCCGGACCCGTCAAGGTGGGTGCGACTAGGACTCCCAGTCCAGGCCGCGATCACCCGTATAACGCCGGTTAGGTACTCGTGCGCCCTGGCGAAGTCGGGCGATTCGTGCGCTGATAGGAGCGTCACATCATGGTCCTGTCCTCGTCTGCGCCCTGCGGATCTACAGCAGCGCTTCTCCCCCTCACGACTCGCCCGTCGACGAAGCCGACAGAAGCGTTCGGCGGGTCGGAGCACCGCATCGAGGAGGTGTGGCAGGTGCACGGCGGTGACCCGGAGATCGCGCGTCGGATGAGCATCGTCCGTGGCATGCTGCGGCATCGACGATGCCGACATCCGCCTGCGCAACACTACGTACGCTCTGTTCGTAGAGCTCGGCCGGGCGCCTCGCTCCGACGAGGTGGCCGACATCGAGCAGTCCACCCGTGCCGAGGTGGAATCAGGATGGCGCCGGCTCCACGAGGCTCACGCTTTGGTCCTGCACGCGGGTGGCGACATCCGCATGGCGAACCCGTTCTCGGCGGTGCCAACGGCGTACCGCGTCCTCGCCGGTGAGCGCTGGTGGTTCGCGAACTGTGCATGGGACGCGTTCGGCGTGTGCGCTGCGCTCCAATCCGACGGCGACATCGAGAGCTCCTGCCCCGACTGCGGGGAAGCGATCCGAGTCGAGGTGCGAGATCAGCAGCCGTCGGATCCGTCCCTGCTGTTCCACTGCCTCGTCCCTGCGGTCGACTGGTGGAACGACATCGGCTTCACCTGAAGCACGATGAACCTCTTCCGGTCGGAAGAGCACATCCTCCGGTGGCTCGGCCCCAGAGAGCCGGGTGCGACGATCTCGGTGTCGAAGCTGAGCGAACTCGCTCACTGGTGGTGGGGTGATCGGCTGTCGCCAGCGTGGGTCCCGCGAACGCGGGAGGCGAACCAGTCAATTCTGGACGCGTTGGGACTCACCGGTGCCTTCTGGCGCCTCGGGTGACGCGTGGTCCCCTGGGATGCTGGAACGCGGTCCCATGCGTGCCATGGCATCGACCCAGCACGGTCGTCCGAGCTGCAGCAGCCCTCCTCGCCGAGAGCGCGTGACTGTGCGCGCCCTCTGCCGACGGCCGCCGACGGCCGAGGTACCGATCAACCGCACCGAACGACGAGAGGCGGACAAGCCCAACCCGTTCCGATCGGCGCTTACGCGCGGCCATGCCGGCATCGGACGCGGCCTTGGCGCTCCGCCACTCCCTGTGCCGTATCACGTGTTGTGATACACTCCCGCTATGGCGCAGGCGATCTCCGTCCGACTCGATGACGAAGCCGAACAGGCACTTCGGTCGCTGGAGGCGGCTGGAATGTCGCGGTCAGAGGCGATCCGCAGTTCGTTGATCGCGTCGGCGCGGCGCATGCGCGAGCGATCAGCTCTGGCTGCCGAGGTTGCCGCTCTCGAGGCCGACGAGACCGATCGAGACGAGATGCTCGCCGTAGCTGAGCTGATGGAGTCTGTTCGTGCTCCGAGGTGACGTCTACCACTTCAAGCTGCCCAAGGGAACCGGGCATGAACAACATGGTCAGCGCTTCGGCGTCGTCGTGCAGGCAAATGAGTTCCTTCCTCGGTCGGTCGTGCTCGTTGCCCCAACTTCTACGAGTGCTCGACCCGCATCGTTCCGACCAGAGATCGACCTCGAGGGCCAAGCCACCCGGGTACTGGTGGAACAGCTCGGAGCCGTCGACGCGTCACGGCTCGGCGATCTCTGCGGTCACCTCAGCCCTGAGGAACTGTGGGGTGTGGACGAGGCACTGGCGACCGTCCTCGGGCTCGGCTGACCCGCCAACCCGCCACCCCGATCACCCGCCCCATAATCCTGACGTTGGTCGTCCCCGAGCCGTCCATAACGGCGCGTCGTGGGCGTAGTCAGGCAGGCACCCCGTCCGAGCGGTGTTTGACGTAGATCGCAGACTCGCCAGCGTCCGCGGGGTCGTCGGAGTCGAGATCGCCGACCCATGCCAGGGAGTAGCCAGCGCGCTCGAGCGCCCTACACGACGCGCGGTTCCCATGCTGAGGTGTCACCAGGATCGTACGGACGTCCGCGTACTCCTCGAAAAGCCGGTCGGTGAACGACCTGATCATCTCGGTACCAAGACCTCGACCGGTGTGCTCGTCGACGCCGATCAGGTAGTCGATCCCCGCTGCCGACGGGAACACCAAGTCGGTGCCGGCGACGGTCGCTGCCCACTTCCCGTAGTCGCTGAAGCGATAGCGCTGGATGAGCCCGATGGGCTCATCCCCTAGCGCGACCATGAACACCTCCGTCGGCTCCTCGCCCGCGATCCTCGGAACGTACTTCGCTCGAACGGCGCCGATGTCGGCCGGGTCTCGCCACCACCGGCGAACGTGTTCGGCTGAAAGCCAGTCGCTCACAATCACGAGGTCCGTCTCGACGAGGGGTCGGAACTCCAGTGGCGGCTGCTCAGCCTGTCTTTCTGTCATATCGGACATCATCGTCGCCGCCCCGAACGCGCGCTCGCGATCTCAGGCGGCCGGCGCCTCAAGAGCGAACAGATCGGCGCGTCGCGAGCAGATCGCTCCCTCGTTGCAGCGTGGATGGGTCCGGCGTCGTGCGTGGTGAGCCTGCCGGTCTTTGGGGAAGGGGTCCGCCATCGGTGGAAGTCCGCCACGATCAGCTGTGACTCAGGCCCGTGGCCCTTCGGGCGGCTCTTGCGCGGGTTCCGTTGTGTCGGTTCGCGGGCCGGGCACATCGCGATCCCAGTCCCACTCGACGTCACCGAACATCGGATGGGGTTGGTCGGGGTGGTGGAACGCCCACTCGGCCATGAGCGCGAGTCGACGCCGGAGCTCACGACTGTGGTCGTCGTCCATCGAGATAGGAGGGATCACCGGCAGCTCCCAACCCTCACCGAGCAGGTCGTCGAGTGAGTCGTCGGGGTGGTGGTAGATCCACCGGCGGCCCATCGCCGCGGTCATCCCGTTGAAGCGCCGTGCCATGGCGAAGGTCCCTGCGACAGCCGGGCCCTCTGGAAGTTCATCAGAGACCGCACCATTGGTCAGCACGATCGCCGTCGAGCGGGAGATCGACATGAAGATCATCCCTGCCGTGTAGAGCCCTGCGGGCTCAGTTGACCCATCGGGTGGTACGAGGACGACAGGGTTGTCGGACGTCAGGAGATGCCGCCGCTTCCAGCGCATCACCGACCACCGGTAGCCGGTGGCGAGAGCCGGTGTGAACTCGTCCAGCATCTGGAGCGACTCTTGGACGTGATGCTCGCGAGGCAGCACCAATGACCAGTCGTCGAAGTCTCGGATCGCCTCCCAGTGCTCCCACACCTCCTCGTCGGTCGCGGGTCGACCGAACGCCTGGTCGAGGACCTCGCGGAGCTTGGCGGGCCCACCCGCCGCCATGTCGAGCTTCATCGTCTGGTCAGCGAGCGCGTCCATCTGCTCGCGGTTGCTCGGCACCCGGAGGAACTGGAAGACGATGAACCGAGCGAGCGCGAACAGCTCCGTTTTCGATTCGACCCAGCCGCCGGTGTCGATCCGCTGGAGCACCTTCCCGACGGGACCCTCGATGATGGAGGAGATGGCCTTCTCGGCAGCGTCCGAGAGGGTGCCGTCCTCGAGGAGCAGGCTGTTGTAGTCGTTCTCGGCAGCAGCGGTCGTGATCGACTGCGGGTACGACGCCCGCTTCTCGCGATCGAACGTCATCACCTGGCTGTCCTTGGCGAAGCTGCGCTGGATCAGCTGCGGCAGGAAGTGATGGCGCTTGCTTCGCTCGGGCATGACGCACCCGACGGTACGACCGGCCTGTGACGCGACGACGGACCTGCTCGTGATCGGGAAGCGCGACATCCGCTCACGTCCGCCGGCACTCAGTGGCTACCGCGTCGACGGTGGGCATCAGGATGCGTCCGCGCAACTGCCCCAAGCAGGACCGATTGAGGAGATTGCCTCCGCGATCAACGGTCGTCTCGGCATCGAGCAGCCAGCATCGACCACCCGCGCCAGCGGCCGTTCGAAGCGGCACGTTGAGACAGTGGCAGAGGCGAGGAGTAGCCGTCGATGACCGCTGCCTGCCATCTGATTGGGAGCGCAATCGGCACGACACGACGCGCGCTAGACCAAGATCGGGAGCTGTCCTACGCGGAGACGCTGAGCTGCAGAAGTCGTGATTGAGGCCGTGAGGATGTCAGACGACACTAAGAGTGAGCCAGCGAGGTACCTCGTGCCCGTGCCATCCCTGGGCGTCCCGGGCCCATGGCCTATAGGTCGCGTCGTCATCCATCCCGGAAACGACGCCGCACCGTTGCTGGCGAACACGCCACCGGCCGGCGATCCAGACGGCCATGTCGCTCGGCGAGTCCAGGAGGTCCTCGCGTCTGCCGACAAGGGGTCCGTAGCAGTCGTTCCGGGCGGGGAACTCGACGCTGCGCTCGACGAACTCGCAGCCGCGCTCGACGCACTTCGCTTGTTCCAGCTGAGTCGGAGAGTCACTCACGAGACGACGTTCGGCCTGCCTGGTGACCTGTACAGCTCGCCGATCGAGTACGTCGCTGTCTGGGACCGCGCCGCCTTCGGGTGGCGGTTCCGTGGCGATCACGCTGGCTGGACGTTCGACGCCGAGAGCTTCGCTGCATGGTCAGCGTCCAAGGCGTTCACCTTCTTGAGCGAGGCACTTGCGGCGGACGCACCGTCAGAGGCGCAGCGTCGAGCGATCGCAGGGACTCGGCTTCTGTCGCGTGCCGCCCTCGACCATCAAGCCGACCTAAAGATGATCGGCATCGCGAGCGCGCTCGAGTCGTGGCTTCTCGAACGCGACTCCGGCAGCCAGACGTACCGGTTGGCCCGTCTCGCTTCCTGGTTCAGCTGCGGTGTCGGCAGCGAGCACAGGTGCGGGAACCCGGCTACCGCGGCCGCCTGCCCGTACCTGAACCTCGATCCCGTCAGCCGGCGTGACCGCCAGCGGCTCGCGGTGCTGCGATCCATCGGCATTCCGGGTTCGTTCTGGCGGTGCGCCGAGTGGCACCGGATCGTCGACTGGTACGGCGCTCGATCCGGCGCCGCCCACGGCGAGTGGGCGGCTGTTGATCTCAAGGACGCGGAGTCGGCGGAGTACTGGGTGTCCCACTACCTCGCGCCGCCCATCCTCGAGTGGCTCGCCGATCATCGCGAGCAGCCGGTCGCCGACCTCGAAGCTGCGATCCGAGCCGCGGCCGACCCCACCGCGGTCGAGAGCATGCGCGCCGCGCTCGACGAGGATCCTCCTCCGGTACGGCCACCCCTGGACCCGTAGTCAAGACAGTCACCCGCAGACCCGCAGACCCGCAGACCCGCAGGCCTGCGATTTGGGGATCGAGGACGGTCGTGACCTCGAGGAGCAGCTGCCCGACATGGAGCGGACGCACCGATCGCCCGCTCGATAACGCGTCAGGCCGATGCGCCCGAAGCGACACCTATCGGCGCTTCTTGGGCTTCGCGCCTTGGCAAAGCGCTCGCACTGAGCCAGGGCTGGATTCGTCGCTCGCTACGCTCGCGCCGGTGTCAATCGTCCTTGTCACCGGTCTGCCGGGAAGTGGGAAGTCGACGCTCGCCTCTTCTCTCGCGTCGCACTTGGGGCTCCCGCTCATCGCCAAGGATCGGTTCAAGGAGATCCTGTTCGACACCCTTGGGACTGGCGACATGGGTTGGTCACGACAACTTGGTGCGGCTGCCGTCGCGCTTCAGTTCGACGCGATGCGAACCGTGAAGACCGCCGTCGTTGACTCTGCCTTGTGGACCGACCTCTCCGAGCCCGAACTCGAGGCGCTCGGTCTTCCCATGGTCCAGGTCTACTGCGATTGCCCGTTTGAGCTCGCTCGTCAACGCTTCCTTGACCGGGTCCAGTCGGGCGAACGCCATCTAGGCTTCGCCGAGGAGGGGATGACTCCAGAGGACTTCGAGCGCTTCTGGCCGCTGATCGAGCCGCTCCGCCTTGCCGTGCCGCTCATCCGCGTCGACACCTCGGCAGAGGTGGACGCTCTCGAAGTAGCACGGTCCGTCGTGGTTGCAATCGGTCCGAACGACCCATCGAGCAGACGCTAGACAGCTGGACGTCGCGGCATGACCGGTTTCGATCGTCACGGCATGTGGCGTCGACCCCGGGGTGGATCCACTCCGAGCGTTGCGTGTTCGACGTAGATCGAACACACAACGCTCTACTGGTGTCGTGCGTGCAGGACTGCTCACCGACGTGGTCAGCGAGGTCGCCCCAGACATCAAGGTGGCGACGCACGACGATGTGCTCACCATCGAGTCCTCCGAGGCTGGTGTGACGACGAGGATCGTGGAGCAACGAGCTTCGGTCACTCCGACGGTGGCCGAGCGACTGCTCGAGGCCTCACCGGAGCCCGGTCTGATCGTGGCGGACATGATCCACTCAGCGGCCGAAGACTTGCTGCGGCGCGCCGGCTGGTCGTATTGGGACCGGCGTGGCCGGCTTCGCCTGTGGCTGCCGGAGATCGGCGTCCGCATCGACGTGCCGACCCGTTCGTACGTGACCGGCGTGGACGGGCCGGATCCGCGACGGCCGGTCGTCGGCGTCGGGGGAGTCTCGCTGGCGCTTGGGTTGCTCGAGCGACCGAGCGACCCTCGCGGCGTTCGGGAGATCGCCAGGATGTCGGAGATGGCCCCCTCCACCATCTCCCGAGCGCGCCACCATCTCATGCAGGTCGCCCTGGTCGACTCGGACGGCGCGCCGGTCGTCCCAGAGCTGTTCTGGGCAACGAGCGACGCGTGGATCGTCGAGCCGGTCACCGTTGACACGGAGCCCGACGGCGACGGGTGGGTGCTCGCCGGGGACGCCGCGTCCGCCTCCTGGGGCGCGTCTGCGCTGGCCGGCAACCGGCGCTACTACTGCGCAGACCGAGCGTTGTTCGATCGCCACCGGCTTCGGCATGGGACCGAGGGCTCAGCCATCCAGGTGGCCATGGCGCCCACACCGCTGGTGGTCGCATCGGCGGTGGACGCTGTGGTGCACCCCGTGGTGGCTGCCCTCGACCTGTCGACGTCGGCCCGAGGACGAGAGATCCTCGGCGACTGGATCTCCATCGAGCCGACGTTGCCCGGGGCCAAGGTGGTGTGGCGATGAAGGAGCTGGTGCTCCCATCGGTGAACCGGCCGTTCGTCGAGGCCCTTCGCCAGGTCGCGGGAACCGGAGGGACCTGGTCGGTGATCGGTGGCTTCGCCGTCTGGTGTCACCTCGGCGAGACCCATCGTCCGACGCTCGACATCGACACCGCTGCGGCCGCCGATGCGCATGAGACGCTCGTCGCACTCGGCGCGCCAGGCGACAGCGACCACCGGCGGATCGTCGAGGGGGTCAAGTTGGAGATCATCGAGGTCCTCGACCCAGGACCAGCCGCTGCTGAGCTCGACGACATTGGCCGGCGTCCGGTCATCGTTTGAGGTCTGTCGTGTGGTTCAACAGCACCTTCGTCGCCGGCGTCAGCCGTGGCGACACCGCCGGCCCGATAACGTTGAAAGTCAGGGGGATGGAGTGCGCCAGCCTGGGAGCTCCGTAACCCCAACTCGGTGCGCTTCGCGTCCTTGGCGGGCCTCGACTTGATGCAAGAAGAAGCGGCAATAGCGCGGATGATACCGTGATACCGTGATGTCATGACGAAGAACCTGACCGTTCGCCTGCCTGACGACCTCGCCGCGGACGCCGAGGCGGTCGCTCGTGCCGAGGGCACCAGCCTCAACGAGACGATTAAGGACGCCCTCGCCGAGGCGGTCGAGCGGCGACGCAAGGACCCTGAGTTCAAGAAGCGTTTGCGGGACATTGTGAAGCAGGACCGAGAGCTTCTCGAACGACTGGCGAAGTGACCGTCGAGTACCTCGATCTGGCCGACTTCCTCGTCATCGCGGAGGAGATCACCGGTATCGAAGTGCCCGTCCTGATGAAGATGTCGCGCCTTTCGTAGGCCGACTCCGCGCTGCATGCTCCCCAGGCCGGATACGGAGATGTCGACCTGTACCCGGACTTCGTCGACAAGGCAGCGGTCCTGCTGGTTCGTCTTACGATGAACCATCCGCTCCCTGATGGCAACAAGCGGGCGGCCTGGGTGTCGATGCGCATGTTCGTGGCCATCAACGACTGGTCTTGGCATCCACACCCCGACGTTGACGATGCCGAACGCGCAGTGATGGCGATCGCATCCGGAGATCTCGACGAGGCAGCAACCGCGGCCTGGCTGCGGCAGCATCTCGTCCCACCCTCCGTCGGCGGCTGACCACCGGCCGCTCGCGAATCCCAGATACGAGTGGGCGCGCCCGCCCTTCGATCCGGCAGCAATCGGTGCTAGCGGCCCCGACGTCGGGTATTCCAGGCCAGTGCCACAATCATGGAAACCAGCGTCGCAAGACCAGCCTGGATCCATTGGGCGGTCGAGGCGAACAAGATCGCGGAGAAAGCGTGTTGGCGGGGTCTTGCTGAGTCAAAAACCCTATGAAATAAGGCGCTCCCGGCAGGACTCGAACCTGCGACGCACGGTTTAGGAAACCGACGCTCTATCCCCTGAGCTACGGGAGCGGAACTTCCGCGCCGAGCTCCGCGTGGAACGCCGCGCATCCTTCCGGGGTCGAGGCTACTTCCGCCACCTCGATGGGCCCGACCCGCCCTCGCTCGGCCACCAAGCCGCCACGCCAGCGGGACGACGACCTCGTGGGCCACGAGCCCCACCCAGTTCGCGCCGGTAGGTTGCGGGGGTGCCCGAGAACACCACCGCAGCGGGCCCGCGGCTCGGCTTCCTCTACCCCGGCCACGCAGCCGAGGACGACTACCCCCTGCTCGCCTCGCTCGCCGCCGCCCGCCCGCTGGTGGAGGTGGTGCACACGTCGGTGGGAGAGGACGCCCACCGCATCGACGCCCTACTCGACCTCGGCGGCCCCGAGCGCCTGGCGGCGGGCGCCCGCCGTCTCGCCGGGCGAGCCGACGCGGTGATGTGGGCCTGCACCAGCGGCAGCTTCGTCTTCGGCCTCGACGGCGCACGCCGCCAGGTCGCCGCCGTGGCCGACACCCTCGGTGTCCCTGCGTCGAGCACCTCGCTCGCCTTCGTCGAGGCCATGGCCCACCTGGGCCTGCGCCGGCCGGCCATCGCGGCCACCTACCCGGTCGACGTGGTCGACGCGTTCGTGTCGTTCCTCGCCGAGGCTGGCGTCGAGGTGCTCGCCTCCGGCGCCGAGGACATCCTCACGGCGACCGAGGTGGGCACCTTCGGGCTCGATCGCATCCGGTCGTTCGTCGTCGCCCACGACCACCCGGACGCCGACGTGGTCCTCGTGCCCGACACCGCCCTGCACACCGTGGCCTGGATCAGCGAGCTCGAGTCGGCCGTGGCCAAGCCCGTGCTCACCGCCAACCAGGTCACCATGTGGGAGGCGTTGGGTCTCGCCGGCGCGGCCCGGGGCGGCCAGTCCGGCCTCGGCGCCCTCTTCGCCCGCTGAGCCTCAGCCTGCGGCCGCGGCGCCGGCCGCAGTGGCCTCCATCAGCAACCGGGTGGACCTGGCCATGGGGTCGCCGCCACCGAGCACCCACGCCGGATCGGGGGCGTCAGCGGGGCGCGGCAGCACGCCGGCCGCCACCAGTACGGCCCACAGCGACACCTGGTTCGAGGTGAACACCGGGATGCCGAGCTCGCCCTCGAGGCGGGCGACGGTCCCGTAGGTGCGCATCGAGGTGCAGCTGACGAAGACGGCGTCGGCCCCGCTGCTGCCGGCCTTGCGGACGAGGTCGATGATGGTCTGTTGGCTCACGTTGGCGATGCCCCGGTGGAGACCGAGGTAGTCGGCCGAGACGACCTCGAACCCCGACTCGTCGAGGTAGGTGACGAGGTGGCGGGTGAGGGTGCTCGAGTACGGGGTGGCCACCGCCACCCGGTGGGCGCCCACCGCCTGCATCGCCGCCACTGCCGCGCCCGAGCTGGTCACCGCCTCGTGGCACCCCGCGGCGCGCATGGCGGCCCGCAGGGCGGCCTCGCCGGCGACACCACCGACGAAGCTCCCCGATGTGCAGGCGTACAGCACCGCGGCTGGTTTGACGGCGAGGAGGCTGCGGGCAGCTCGCCCGGCCACGTTGGGCCGGCCCACCGCCCGGGCCAGCGACATCCCGGAGTCCCGCCGGAGGTGGGGGGTGCGGGTGAAGTGGAGCCCCACGCCCGCGGGGAGGTAGCGCCAGTACTCCCAGTCGAGGGCGAAGTCGAAGGGCACGACCACGCCGATGGGCACCTCCGCCAGGGTCTGCTCGTACTCGATGCGCGCGCGGTACCGGCTCGGCGTCGACGGGGTCCGCGGCGTCGGCGGCGTCGGCGGCGGCTCCTCCGAACCGGCTTGGGGGCAGTCGTCAAGCAGGCTCATGTCGCTTCCAGGCGGCTGAAGCGCAGCTCCTCGCCGATGGCGCCGGCCCGCCAGAGGTCGTTGCCGACCGCGGCGAGCTGGTCGAGGCCCTTGACGATGGTGGCGAAGACGTTGCCTGGCACCCACCCCACGTCGCCGTTGAGGAGCAGGTTGTTGCGGCCGTAGAAGAGAGCGAGGTCGACGACCATGTCCCGCCCGGCGGCACCCTCGCCGTCGCCGTAGCCGTAGGTGGCGGCCGGCAGGGCGCCGGAGGAGAACTCGAAGTAGACGACGTCGCCGGGGATGGGTGTGACCGTGGGGTTCTCGGCCCCGATCGGGAGCTCGGCGACGGGCGGGACGAAGGTGTAGAGCTCGTTGCGCGCGTACTTGGCGTGGTACACGTCGCCCGCCAGCGGGAGGGCAGCCCACACCGCGGCACAGGTGCGGGGGGCCTCCGCCTCCAGCAGGCGTGCCACGCAGCGCAGATCGTGCTTGGGGAGCTCGATCGACAGGTGTCGGGCCATGGTGGGCCACTTTCAGGTTCGGTCCCGGGTTGGGACCTCGACGGGATCGGGGTGCTTCGTTAGATTGTTGACAATCCTACTCCTCGTCCGGCAAGGATCACGGCGATGACCACCCGCTCCCCCCTCCTCAAGCAGGCCACGTCGTTGACCGCGGTGCGCGGCGAGGGGGTCTGGCTCTTCGACGCCGCCGGCCGTCGGCACCTCGACTTCACCGCCGGCATCGGGGTCACCAGCACCGGGCACTGCCACCCCCGGGTGGTCGAGGCCATCCGCCGCCAGGCCGGCGAGCTGATCCACGGCCAGTGCACGACCGTGTGGCACCCCACCCTTGACGCCCTGGCCGACGCGATGGTCGAGCGCCTCCCAGGCCACGGCTCGGTCTTCTTCTCCAACTCGGGCAGCGAGGCGGTCGAGTCGGCTCTGCGGCTGGCTCGTCACGCCACCGGCCGGCCCAACGTCGTGGTCTTCCAGGGCGCCTTCCACGGCCGGACCATGGGGGCGGCCTCCATGACCACCTCGAAGCTCGCCGTGCGCGCCGGGCTCCAGCCCCTCCTCGGCGGCGTCGTCATCGCTCCGTTCCCCAACGCCCACCGCTACGGCTGGAGCGAGGCCGACGCGGTGTCGTTCTGCCTGCGTGAGCTCGATCTGCTCCTCGCGACCACCACCGCCCCGGCCGAGACCGCAGCCGTCTTCATCGAGCCGGTCCTGGGCGAAGGCGGCTACGTCCCCGTGCCCCACGCCTTCCTGGCTGGCCTGCGCGAGCGCTGCGATCGCCACGGCATGCTCCTCGTCGCCGACGAGATCCAGACCGGGGTGGGCCGCACCGGCCGGTTCTGGGGCCACGAGCACAGCGGGGTGGTGCCCGACGTGGTGATCACGGCCAAGGGCCTCGCCAGTGGGATGCCGCTGTCGGCGATCATGGCGGCACCCGCGCTGATGGGCCGGGGCTTCCCAGGCTCGCAGGGGGGCACCTACGGCGGCAACGCCGTGGCCTGCGCGGCCGCCCTCGCCACGCTCCAGGTCATCGACGACGAGCGCCTGGTCGACAACGCCGCCGCCGTGGGCACCCACCTGCTCGAGCGGTGCCGGGCCCTCGCCGCCGCTCACCCGGTGATCGACGACGTGCGCGGACTCGGGCTCATGATCGGCCTCGAGCTGGGCGACACCGAGCAGGCGACCGGTGGCGAGGCGGCGGCGAGGGTGCTGGCCGCCGCTGACGAGGCTGGCCTGCTCCTCCTCACGTGCGGCCCCCAAGGCCAGGTCGTCCGCCTCATCCCCGCCCTCGTCGTCACCACTGCCGAGGCCGATCAGGCCATCGACATCCTCGACGGGGCCCTCGCCAAGGTGGAGGCCGACCTCGGCGTCAGCTGATGGTCCCGGGGGGTGGCGCTGTCGCCCCCTCCCTCAGCGCGGCTCGGGCGGGCGCTGCTCGCCGAAGGGTCGGGCCGCCTCGAAGGCTCGTGCGGCCCGGAGCACGAGGGCGTCGGCGCCACGCGCCCCGACGAGCTGCAGGCCGACGGGCAGCTCGGCGGCGGTGAACCCGCACGGCACCGACGCCGCGGGCTGCTGGGTGATGTTGAAGGGGTAGCTGAACGGTGCCCACGTGGGCCAGCGCTCGTCGGGCCACCCCTCGGGCACGTCACGCCCGGCGCCGAAGGCGGGGATCGGCAGCGTGGGGGTGACGAGCAGGTCGTGGCGCTGGTGGAACAGGCTCATGTGGACGGCCAGGGCCGAGCGGGCCGCCACCGCGTCGAGGTACTCGACCGCGCCGCGGCTGCGGCCGTCGGCGATGACCCGTTGCAGGCCGGGGTCCATCTGGGCGCGAGCCTCGTCGTCGTGGTGGGCGGTGGCCTGGGCCGCCCCGCAGCTCCACAGGGTCATGAACGTCTCGAGCGGGTCGTCGAAGCCGGGATCGACCTCCTCCACGTGGGCGCCGAGGTCGGCCAGGGTGGCGACGGCGGCAGCCACGGCGTCGGCGACCTCGGGATCGACCCGCGCGAAGCCGAGCGTCGGGCTGTAGGCCACCCGCAACCCGGCCACGCCGGCGTCGAGGCCCGCCAGGTGGTCGACGTCGTCGGGGAGCAGCGCGCCAGCGTCGCGGGCGTCGGGCTCGGCCAGCACCTGGAGCAGCAGGGCGGTGTCGGCGACGGTCCTGGCCATGGGCCCGGCGTGGGCGAGGGCTCCGAAGGGGCTGGGTGGCCACAGCGGCACCCGTCCCCACGTCGGCTTCAGTCCGACGGTGGCGGTGAACGCGGCCGGGATCCGGATGGAGCCGCCGCCGTCGGTCCCCAGCGCAAGCGGCGCCATCCTGGCGGCCAGGGCGGCGCCGCTGCCCCCGCTCGAGCCTCCGGGGGTCAGCGCCGGGTCCCACGGGTTGCGGGTGACGCCGTCGGCGAGGGAGTCGGTGACTGCCTTCCAGCCCAGCTCGGGCGTGGTCGTCTTGCCCAGGAGCACGGCGCCGTTGCGGCGGAGGGCCGCCACCGCGGGGGCATCGGTGTCCCATCGCTGGGCGGGGTCGACGAGGACGGACCCCTTGCGGGTCGGCCAGCCGTCGGTGAGGAAGACGTCCTTGACGGCCACCGGGACGCCGTCAAGGCGACCCTGGGGTGTGCCCGCGCTCCAGCGCGCCTCCGACGCCAGCGCCTCGGCCCGTGACCGCTCGGGGTCGAGGTGGCACCAGGCGTTGAGGTCGGGGTCGAGCCGGTCGATGCGCGCCAGGAGGGCGTCGGTGACCTCCACGGGGGAGGCGGCGCCCGAGCGGTAGGCCGCCAGCAGGGTGTGCGCGTCGAGGTCGACCAGCTCGCTCACGTGGTCGCCCCGGCGGCGAGGTCGACCGCCCCCTCCACCAGCGCGTCGAGCGGCTCGTCGCGCTGCCAGCGCGACAGGTTCTGCGCCAGCTGGGCGGTGAGGGCGTCGCGCCACCCGACGACATCGCCGGACTGGTGGGGCGATACGACGACCTGCTCCATGTCCCAGAACGGGTGGTCGGCGGGAAGCGGCTCGTCGACGAAGACGTCGAGGGCGGCGGCCCCCACCCGCCCCTCGTGCAGCGCGGTGAGCAGGGCGTCCTCGTCGACGATCGCCCCCCGACCGACGTTGACGAAGCGGGCGCCGGGGCGGAGCGCGGCGAAGGCGGCGTGGTCGAACATCCCTCGGGTCGCCGCGGTCAGGGGGGCGCAGACCACCACGTCGTCGGCCCGTCCCAGCTCCTCGTGCAGGGCGTCGGGGCCGACCACGCGGGTGAAGTCGGGGTCGTCGGGGCGGGCCCGGCGCGCGACGCCCGCCACCTCCATGCCCACCGCGGTGAGGAGCCGGGCGGTGGTGCGCCCGATGGAGCCGGCCCCCACCACGAGGACCTGCCGTCCGGCGAGCAGCTCGGTGTCGCGGTGCACCCACCGGTGCGCCCGCTGGTGCTCGAGGGTCGCCCGCACGTCCTTGGCGAAGAGCAGCAGCATGGCAAGGGTGAACTCGGCCATGGGCCGGTCGAAGGTGCCCCGGGCGTTGGTGACCACCAGTCGGCCGGCGGCGTCACCGGCGAGGACGGCGGGGGTGAGCACGGCGTCGAGTCCGGCGCTGGCGGCGTGGACCCACCCGACGCCGGTGATCCCGTCGCCCAGGCCGTGGAGGAGTCGGCTGTGGATGTCGAACACGGCGACGACGTCGGCGCCCGCCACCGCTTCGGCGAGCTCGGCCTCGGTGCGCACCACGCGCACCGACGCGCCGAGTGTGACGAGGCGGTCGAGCCCGGGAGGGTCGGCCTCGTCCGGGGCCTCGACCACGACGACGACTGGCTGGTGGCGCGTCACAGGAAGGTCGTCATCGCCGGGCTGTCCCAGCGTGGATGCTCGCGTAGCATTGTCGACAATCTACCGAACGAGCTGGACATGTCTGCTCCCACACCGAGCCTCGAGCCCCTCGACCGCCGCTCCACGGCCGACGTGATCGCCGAGACGATCCGGGGTCACATCATGGACGGGAGCTTCGAGCCCGGTCGCCAGCTCACCGAGGTGGAGCTCGCCGGTCAGCTGGAGGTGTCGAGGGGTCCGGTGCGCGAGGCGTTCCAGCGCCTGGTCCAGGAGGGCCTGCTCGCCGCCGTCCCCCACCGTGGCGTCTTCGTGGCCACGATCGAGGCCGACGAGGTGGCCGACGTGTACCTCGCTCGGTCGGTGGTGGAGCGCGAAGCGGCCCGGCTGGTCGCCCGTCGCCGGGACCCGCAGGCCCTCGCGACGCTGGCGGGCCTGGTCGCCGACATGGCGGCGTCGTCGGCTGCGGACGACTGGGCGGCCGTGTCCGAGGTCGACCTCGCCTTCCACGAGGCGCTCGTGGAGGTCTCCGGCAGCCCCCGTCTGGCCCGCATGTACCGGACGTTGCTGGCCGAGACCCGGCTGTGCCTCCGCGGCCTGCGACGCGTCCACCCGGACTCGGCCGAGGTGGTCGACGAGCACCGTGGCCTCGTCGACGCGCTGACCGATGGTGACGAGGACCGGGCGGTGGCCTGCGTCACCCGCCACCTCACCCGCGCCGTCGCCGACGCCGACGGGCACTGAACCGCCAGTCGAAGCGGCGAACGTCGCGGCTGGCCGTCAGCCCACCAGGCGGAGGAGGCTGCCCTCGGCCGTGGCCACGATCACGTCGTCGCCCACCACCACCGCCGGCACCGTGAGGGGACAGCCGAGCGCGGCGAGGCACGCCTGGTGACCCGTGGCCAGGTCGATCCGGTGGACGCCACCGTCACCGGTGGTCTGGATGATCGTGCCCGCACCGAGCGCGGGGCCGGCAGGGACGGCCAGGCCGGACCGACGGTAGGGGCCCATGGCGAGGAGGGAGTCGCCCGGGAGCTGGGTTCGCCAGACCTCGGTGCCGGTCTCGGCGTCGAAGCGATGGACGGCACCGAGTGCGCTGGTGACCACCACGGACCCGTCGGTGACGAGCGGCCGCCCGGTGGCGAAGGCGGCTCGCACCTTGGCGGCCCAGCGCACCTCGCCGGTGGCGGCCGACGAGCGCTCCACGCGGCCCCCGAGGCGGGTGAGGTAGACGTCGCTGCCCTCGGGGTCGGGGACCACGTCGCTGGTGGCGGCGTGCATGGCCTGGCCGTCTCGTGACCACCGCGTGGCCCCGGTGTCGGGGTCGAGGCCGAAGGTGTGCTGCGGCATCAGCGAGAACGGCACCACGAGCGTGGCGTCCTGCACGACCCCCTGCATGGGCGTGGCGGTGTTCTCGGGCCGGCCGAGGTCGTCGCGCTGCCAGCGGACCCGCCCGTCGGCCACGTCGAGCGCGGCGAGGCAGCGGACCTCACCGACGGCGACGGCGCCGTCGAGGACCACCGGGGCGGCATGCACCCAGGCGATGAGGCGGTCACCGACCTGGGCCCGCCAGCGCTCCTGGCCGGTGGCAGCGTCCACGGCCACGACACCGCCGCTGATCGAGACGCCTACGACCACGCCGGCACCTTCGACCAGCGTGGCCCCGGCCCGGACGGGGGCGTCGAGCGCCACCCGCCATCGCTCCTCGCCGGTGCCGGTGTCGTGGCACGACAGCCCGCCGGCTGCCCGGTCGTCGTCGGACCAGGCGACCACCACGGCGTCGTCGAGCCCCAGGGGTCGGGCCAGGTGGACCGCCCCCGGGAGGCGGACCGCCCAGCCGGCCCCGCCGGCGGAGACCGGCGGGCCAGGCGCTGCGGCGAAGGTCGACGAGCCCAGGGCTGCGCCCCCACCGAGCGCGACCGTGCGGACGGTCAGCTCGTCGGCGTCCCATCCGTAGAGGCGTGCGTGGGCGGGTGCCCAGTCGAAGCTCCCGAAGGTGGCGTTGCCGGTGTTGGCATGGACCTGACCGTCGGACCGCACGACCCTCGACGTGTGCCAATGGCCCGAGAGTGAGCCGACGACGCGCACGTGGGGGGCGACCTCGGCCACCCGGGCGAAGAAGTCGGCCGCCATCTGGTCGTGGGTCAAGAAGAGCACCGGCGCCCCCGCCGGCGCGGTGGCCAGATCGGCGGCCAGCCACCGCTCCTGGTCGTCGCGGTCGCGACCGAGGCGGTGGCTGAACCAGTCGAGCGCCACGAGGCGCAGCCCGGCGCAGGTGAGCGACCACCAGCGCGGCCCGACCTCGTCCTCATAGCGGGTGGTGGTGCCCGTGCCCATGCCGTGCGAGTCGACGGGGTCGTCGTCGGGACGGGGGTCGTGGTTGTGGCCGTAGTGGTCGTGGTTGCCGGGCAGCACGTGCACGGGCAGCGCGGAGGTCGCGAGGGCCTGGCGCAGCAGCGCGAACTCGCCGACCGTGCCGTGGTCGGTCAGGTCGCCGGTGGCGACCACGAAGGCAGGCCGTCCTGCGGGGCCCTCCATCCCGGCGACCTCACGGAGCACCCGCTCGAGGTCGGCGACGCCGGTCAGGGGGCGTCCGACGAGCGTCCCGTCGCCGTCGTAGCCGTAGAGGCTGTCGGCGAGGGGGAGGCTCTCGGGCTCGGGCAGGTCGCTCACGTGGAGGTCGGTGATCTGGGCGAAGCTCAGCGGCGATGGCTGGTCCACCGCGTGCAGCTCGAAGGTCACGGGGCCGTCGTGGTCGTCGAGGCGGTGGAACCACGTCCGGGCGTCGTGGCCCGAGGGCCGGCTGACCCAGGCGAAGGGCCGCCCGTCGTCGGGCAGGATGGCCCGACCGTCGGGTCCGGTGACGGCCACCGACACCCCGTCGCTCACGGCCACCCCGGCGACGGGTTGGCCTCCCAGTTCGATGACTCGGCACTCCGGCATCGCGACCCTCCGGCCGGCAACGTAGCGTCTGGGCGTGCGCACCACCTTCGCCGACGCGACCGTCGACACCGTCGTGGACGGCCTCGAGGCGGACGGCTATGCCGTCGTCGAGGGCATCCTCGACGCCGACGAGGTCGCTGCCATCCGAGCCGACCTGCAGGGCGTGCTCGACCGCACCCCAACGGGTCGCAACGACTTCGAGGGCTTCGCCACCCAGCGGGTCTACGCCCTCTTCGCCAAGACCCGCGCCTTCGACGACCCGGCGACCCACCCCCTCGTCCTCGGCGTGGTCGACAAGGTCCTCGAGCACCACCAGCTCTCGGCGCCGGTGGGGATCCAGATCGGGCCCGGCGAGAAGGCGCAGGTCCTCCACCGCGACGACAGCATCTACCCCCTCGCCCGCCCGCACGGCGACGTGGTGGTGAACACCATGTGGCCCTTCGACGACTTCACTGAGGCCAACGGGGCAACCCGGTTGGTGCCGGCCAGCCACCGGCGCGAGGACCAGCCCGACGAGGCCGAGACTGTGGTGGCCGAGATGCCCGCCGGCTCGGTGATGTTCTACCTCGGCAGCCTCTGGCATGGCGGCGGCGCCAACCACACCGACCGGCCCCGGCTCGGGGTGATCCTCGAGTACGTCTCCTCGTGGCTCCGGCCGCAGGAGAACCACGTGCTCGCGGTGCCCCAGGAGGTGGTGGCCACCCTCAGCCCCCAGCTGCAGGAGCTGCTCGGGTACAACATCTACCCTCCGTTCGTCGGCTACGTGGACGGGCGCCACCCCCGGCGGGTCCTGCGGCCCGAGCGGTAGGGGCGGCACCGGGCGCACGAGGCGTTGCAGTCTGCAACACTTCGACGATCTCATCTTCGCCGTGCCGTGGAGCCGGCGACGCAGCTGTAGGGGGACCACCGTGAAGATCAACCCGGACGCCGCCGGCCTCGACGAGCGCCGCCTCGAGCGCATCGGGGACCACCTGACCCGTCGCTACCTCGAGCCGGGCAAGATCGCTGGTTGCCAGGTGGGCATCGCCCGCCACGGCCACCTCGGCTACCTGCGGTCGTTCGGGCGGAGGTGGCCTCGTCTCGACGCTGGCCGACTACCTGCGCTTCACCCGCATGATGCTCAACGGCGGCGAGCTCGACGGTGTGCGCATCCTCGGCCGCAAGACCATCGAGCTGATGACCAGCAACCACCTGCCCCGTGGGGCCCAGCTGTCCGACATGGCGACCGGCTACGGCGAGGTCGGCTTCGATGGCATGGGCTTCGGTCTCACCATGGCGGTCACCGAGGGGCCGGTGCAGACCGCCCGGGTGGGCTCGGCCGGCGAGTACATGTGGGGTGGCGCAGCCTCGACCACCTTCTGGAACGACCCCTCCGAGGACCTCACGGTGGTCTTCATGGTCAACTTCATGATGTCGGGCACGTTCGACTTCGGCGGCCAGCTCCGCACGCTCGTCTACCCCGCGATCATCGACTGACGGCCGCGGGGCCGGGGGCCCCGCCGGAGTGACATCATCGTCAGCACGCGACCTCGGAGGGGACCAATGCCTGCCAACCCACTCAACACCGACGACTTCGGAGGCGAGCTGTTCAACCTCGGGATGTCCGAGGGCGCTCGCCCGCTGCTCGACGCGGTGAAGACCTTCATCGCCACCGAGGTCGAGCCCATGAGCGTCGAGTTCTTCAAGCTCGGCGAGGACCGCGAAGACCGCTGGGGCTACGCCCCTGGCCAGCTCGAGCTGCTCGAAGGGGTGAAGGACAAGGCCAAGGCCAACGGGCTCTGGAACTTCTTCCTCCCCGACGCAGAGACCGGCCAGGGCCTGTCGAACCTCGACTACGCCTACATCGCCGTCGAGCTCGGCAAGAACCCTCTGGCCTCGGAGTGCCTCAACTGCGCGGCGCCCGACACGGGCAACATGGAGGTGCTCGAGCGGGTCGGCACCCCCGAGCAGAAGAAGCAGTGGCTCGAGCCGCTGCTCAACGGCGAGATCCGATCCGCCTTCGCCATGACCGAGCCCGACCTGGCGTCGTCCGACGCCCGCAACATCTCGTGCTCAGCGGAGCTCGACGGCGACGAGTGGGTCATCAACGGCGAGAAGTACTACATCTCCGGTGCCGGCGACCCCCGCTGCAAGATCATGATCGTCATGGTCAAGACCAACCCCGACGCCGCCGCCCACCTGCAGCAGTCGCAGATCCTGGTGCCGCTGCCCCACCCCGGCGTCGAGATCCTCGGGCCCATGCACGTCTTCGGCAAGGACGACGCGCCCCACGGCCACATGCACATCCGCTTCACCGACGTGCGCGTCCCCAAGGAGAACATGCTCCTCGGCGAGGGGCGCGGCTTCGAGATCTCCCAGCTGCGACTCGGCCCGGGCCGCATCCACCACTGCATGCGCTCCATCGGTGCGGCCGAGAGGGCGCTGGCCCTCATGGTCGAGCGCGGCCTCAGTCGGGAGGCGTTCGGCAAGCCCCTGGTGGCCCTGGGCGGCAACACCGAGATCATCGCCCGGGCTCGCATCGAGATCGAGGCCATGCGCCTCATGGTGCTCAAGGCGGCCAAGGCCATGGACCTCATGGGCAACGCTGAAGCCCGGGTGTGGGTCAGCGCGGTGAAGGCCATGGTGCCCGAGCGGGTGTGCCAGATCATCGACCAGGCCATCCAGATGCACGGTGCCACCGGTGTGTCCAAGTGGACGCCGCTGGCCGACATGTACACCTCGCAGCGCACGCTCCGCCTGGCCGACGGCCCCGACGAGGTGCACCACATGGTGGTGGGCCGGGCCGAGATAGCCCGCTACCAGCGCCAGACCTGAGGCCGGTCGAGCTAGTCGACGTCGATGAAGATGCACTCGCCGGGGCATTCCTCGGCGGATTCGACGATGTCGCCGACGAGGTCCTCGGGCATGGCGGCGGTGCCCTCGCCCATCTTCAGCTTCGGGGAGTCGCCGCTGCCGTCGGGGCCGAAGCGGTTGGGCCACTCCTTCTCCTTGACGTAGGCGAGGCCGTCGTCGTCCATCTCGAAGATGGAGGGGCAGATCTCGGCGCAGATGCCGTCGCCGGTGCAGAGGTCCTGGTCGATCCAAACGCGCAACGTGGTCTCCTATCCGTGCCGACTCGGCCGGGTCTGGGGGTCGCGCCCGGCACGCGTGCTCGTGCCGCGACGCTGCGATCCATGCCGTCGACCTTAACGGCGACGGGCCGTACCCGGTCGCTCGACCTCGGCGTGGTGTCTGTGCGCCGTCGCCGCACGTTCGCCGGCTGACCGCTGCGCCCTCCGGGCGGGCAGGATGGCACGGTGACCCCGTCCGGACCTGCCCCCACCGAGGTGGTCGACGACTCCGATGCATCGATCGAGCGGGCCGTCGCCGTCCTGCGCGGCGGTGGACTCGTCGCCATCCCGACCGAGACCGTCTACGGCCTGGCCGCTGACGCGTCGGACCCGGCCGCGGTGCGGCGCATCTTCGAGGCCAAGGGCCGCCCCGCCGATCACCCCGTGATCGTCCACCTCCCCGGGGCGGAGGCCCTCGAGCGGTGGGCTCGACCGGTCCCCGACGACGCCCATCTGCTGGCGGCGGCCTTCTGGCCGGGGCCGCTCACGGTGGTGCTCGAGCGACACCCGTCGGTGCCGACCGAGGTGACCGGGGGCCGCGACACCGTGGCGCTGCGGGTGCCCGACCACCCCGTGGCCGCCAGGCTCCTCTCGGCCTTCGGTGGCGGGCTGGCGGCCCCGTCGGCCAACCGCTTCGGCCGGGTCAGCCCCACCACCGCCGCCGACGTGGTCGCCGACCTCGGCGCTGTCATCGACCTCGTCGTCGACGGCGGGCCGTGCACGGTGGGGGTCGAGTCGACCATCGTCGAGCTGGTCGGCGGTGCGGCCACCGTCCTGCGCCCCGGCGGTGTCAGCGCCGAGGAGCTGGCCGAGGTGCTCGGCCGCCCGGTCGGCCACACCCCGTCGGGGCCGGCCCGGGCGCCGGGGATGCTCGCCTCGCACTACGCGCCGGCCACACCGTTGGCGGTGCTCGACGGCGAGGCCGCGCTCGCCCGCGTGGCGGCGGAGGCGGCGAGGGGCCGCCGGGTCGGTGTCGTGTCGCCGAACGGGCTGGAGGCGCCAGGCGCGGTGGCGGCGTGGGACGCCGGTGGGGACGTCGCCACCTACGCCCGATGGCTCTACCGCTGGCTCCGCGCCGCCGACGGCGAGCACCTCGACCTGCTCGTGGTGGTGCCGCCGGAGGGAGAGGGCCTCGGTGTCGCCGTCGCCGACCGTCTCCGCCGGGCGGCTCACGGCTGACGGCCACCCGCGCTGCGCTCAGGTGAGCGTCTCGCGTCGCAGGACCTCGACGTCGGCCTGCCACGCGCCGGCGCCGCTCACAGCAGGCGGAAGGGCTCCGGTCGCCACGGTCCACCCACCGTGACCCGGTCACCCTCGAACGCGATCGCGCTGACGTGGAGGCGTCGGGCGCCGTGGGGGTAGCCGATGGCGGCGGGGTCCCAGGCGTGGTGGGCCAGCACCAGCTCGCCGTCGGGCGCCGCGATCAGCGCCGGGCTGCCCGGACCAGCCTCGTTGCGACGGCTGGCGAGCACCGGCGCCGGACCGGTGCGGCGGCAGGGGCCCGCCGCCGTCTCGCAGACGGCGTGGCCGATGGCGTAGTCGCCCGTCTCCCACCGGTTCCCGGCGTAGAAGAGGTGGTGACGGCCGTCGACGAGGACCATGGCGGGTCCCTCGATGATCGGCTCCTCCCAGGGGAGCGAGCGGCTGAGGAGCTGGGTCGGCTCACCCAGCAGGGAACGGCCATCGGGGGCCAGCCGCTGCGTCCAGATGCGGGTGGGTTCACCGAGGAGGGTCCCCTCGCTCTTCCAGAGCAACCAGGGCTGGCCGTCGGCGTCGACGAAGGGGTCGGGGTCGATCGAGCCGCCGCGCTCGGTCTGGCAGATCATCGGCCCGTCGGAGGTGTCGAGGTACGGACCCTGGACGATCACGCTGAACGCCTGGCTGATGCACTGCAGGCCCGTCGCGGTGTCCTTGGTGGTGTAGTACATGACGAACCCGGTGCCGCGGGCCAGCAACGACGGCGCCCACACGTGCCCGAAGCTCGCCCACTCGGGAAGGCGCGGGAGGGCGTCGCCCTCCTCCTCCCACGTCATGAGGTCGGCCGACCGCATCGTCGGCACCTGGCGCAGGCCGCGCTGGGTGGAGAAGGCCCAGTAGGCCCCCTGGGCCCGGATGACGAACGGGTCGGGGAAGTCCACCGGGTGCACGGCGGCGCTGGCCTGCCCACCGGCTGCCGACCCGGCGTCGGGCGCGGGTTCGGGTGCCGCACGGTTCGGCCGGTCGGGCGGCTTGTTGACCACCGGCGGCGGGGCCCCTGCCGGTTCGGGCTCGGGTCCGGGTGCCTCGGCCGGTGCCAGCGTGTCCGGAGGTGGTGGGGGGGTGGCGAGCGGCGGCGGTGCGGCGTGGAGCTCACCGGGCCCGGTGCCCGGTGGCGCGGGCCACACCGGGTGGTCGGTGACGCGGACGGGGATCACCGGTCCGGGTGGGGCGGTCGGGTTCGGCTGGTCGACCGCGACCAGCAGCCCGGCCGCCAGCAGCGCGAGCGCGAAGGGAGCGATGATGAGCTGTGGGTGGCTGGTCGTCCGCTCGGCGAGCACTCGACCCCACCTGGCGATTGGTCGGTCCACGGTGCGTCGGTCCACGGGCGGCAGTTTGGGTGTGTCTCCCCACTTCGCCGTCTGTCGGACCGTCTCCTGCTGCGCCGCCTCCCCGACTCGCCGGACGGCCTGACCTCTCGTGGGTCGAGGGCGTTCGCTCTACGTCCCCGTCCTGTCCTCGGCCTCGTCGAGGTCGTCGTCAGGGGCGAGCAGGTCCGCCGCCGCCGCCAGCGCGGTGGCGAGGCCCGCCGCCCGCTCGACCACGGCAGCCAGGTAGTGCTCCGCCACGGCGCCCTGGCCGGTGAGTGGGGGCGTCCCCAGCGACCGGACAAGGGCGGTGGGGTCGCTTGCGGGGCGGACGGGCTCCGGTGGCGGCGGTTCGGGCACGGCTCGCCACATCTCGACCGGCTGCGGCTTCGGCCCCCGTTGCCGGCGGTTGCCCTTGCGACGAGGCGGGTTCACGCCGCCACCTCCCCGGCGGGCGAGCCGTCGTCGGTCAGGACGGTGTCGGGGCGGAGCCCGAGGGCCGTGCGGAGCTGGCTGGTGTCGAGGTCGGCGAGCGAGCTGGACTTCGGCAGCACGAGGTCGGCGATGTGGCGCTTGCCGGACACGACCTCCTCGACCCGTTCGTCGACCGTGCCCGGGCAGACCAACCGGTGCGACACCACGGTGCGGGTCTGGCCGATGCGCCAGGCGCGGTCGCGCGCCTGGTCTTCCACCGCCGGGTTCCACCACCGGTCATAGAGCACCACGTGGCTGGCGGCGGTGAGGTTGAGCCCCGTGCCGCCGGCCTTGAGCGACAGCACCAGGGCGCCGGAGCCCTCGCCCTGCTGGAACTCGGCGACGAGGCTGTCGCGGGCCCCGCGGGCCAGACCGCCGTGGTAGCAGGCGATCGGCGTGCCGGTGCGGTCGGTGAGGTGACCGGCAAGGCGCTTGCCCCACTCGGCGAAGTGGGTGAAGACGAGCACCCGCTCACCGGCCTCGAAGACGTTGTCGACGATCTCCTCGAGCCGGGCCAGCTTGCCGGAGCGGTCGGCGAGCGGCTCGCCGTCGTCCTGGTAGGCGACCGGGTGGTTGCAGATCTGCTTGAGGGCGGTGATGGCGGCGAGGATCTCGCCCTGGCGGGGCTCCACCCCTGGCTCGGCCGGCGCGGTGAGACGGTCGAGCACCGCCTGGTAGAGCCCGATCTGCTCCGGGGTCATCGTGCAGTGGTCGAGCACGTCGATCCGCTCGGGCAGCTCTCGGGCCACCACCGGCTCGGCCTTGGTGCGGCGGAACACGAGGATGCCGTTGAGCGCCCTGAGGGCGGACTCGCCCGCCTTGCGGGCACCGTCCTTGTCGGCGGAGAGCTGGGCGATGAACGCCGGGCGGGTGCCGACGAGGCCCGGGTTGGTGAAGTCGAGGATGGACCACAGGTCGCCGAGGCCGTTCTCGATCGGCGTGCCGGTGAGGGCCAGGCGCACGTCGGCTGGGATCCGGCGCAGCTGCTGCGCGGTCTCGTTGGCCGGGTTCTTGATGGCCTGGGCCTCGTCGAGGATGACCCGGTCCCAGTGGTGCTGGGCCAGGGCCTCGACGTCGCGCACGGCGGTGCCGTAGGTGGTGATGACGATGTCGGCGCCGGCGACCTCGGCCTCGAGCTCCTCGGCGGTCGACCGCGAGGCGCCGTGGTGCACGACCACCTTGAGGTCGGGGGTGAAGCGGGCGGCCTCGGCCGCCCAGTTGCCCACGACCGCGGGTGGGGCGATGACGAGGGCGGTGCCGTCTCCGTTGCCGGCCGTGCGCCCGAGGTGGGCCAGGACGGTTGGCGTCTTGCCAAGGCCCATGTCGAGCGCGAGGCACCCGCCGAGCTCCACCGAGTCGAGGAACGCCAGCCACGCCAGCGCTTCGGCCTGGTAGCTGCGGAGCTCGCCGACGAATCCGGGTGGCGAGGTGACCGGCTCTGCCTGCACCTCGCCCGCCTTGCGGAGCAGGTCGGCCGCCCAGCCGCTGCCTTGCACCGAGATGCCACCGCTCAGGCCGGCACCTTCGAGGCCGATGGCGTGACGCAGGATCTCGGCCCCGGTGAGCTGGGTCTTCCCCGAGCGCTCGGCGAGAGCGGCCGCCGCCTCCTTGAGGTCGGCTTGGTCGAGCTCGACCCAGCGGCCCCTCGAGCGGACCAGGGGCCGGGCCTGGCTGGCGAGGGCGGCGATCTCGGCGGCGCTCAGCTCGACGTCGTCGAACACGGCCGACCAGCGCACGTCGGCGAGCTGGTGTGCCCCCACCATCGTCTCGTCGGACGACTCGGTCTCGAGGCGCAGGGCGGGGCTGGGCCGGCGCCGGGAGAGCGCCGGGACCCTGACGTCGAAGCCGGCCGCCGAGAGGGTTGGCCCGGTCTCGGTCATCAGCTCCCAGGCCTCGTCCTGGCTGAGGTACACCTGGCCCCGGCGGATCCCACCCGGGCGCTGGAGCACCGGCAGGAGGCGCTCGAGGCGGGCCAGCTCGTCGGAGAGGTGACGCTTGGACTTGCTGTCGACGAGGGCGACCTCGACCGGGATCAGGGCCCCGTCGGGGTCGGGCCCGAGCACCGAGAGGTACCACGCGCCGTCCTTGTCGGGTGGATCGAGCTGCACCACGAGCCGGGAGTCGCCTGGACTCGTCACGGGGTTCGCCCAGCGTTCCATGCGGCGGGCCAGCTCGGCTCCCGGACGGGTGGGAGCCTCGAAGGCCGAGCCGTCGAGGCGGGTGAGGAAGGCCTCGGCGATGGCGGTTGGGGTCCGGGGAGATGGCGGTGGCGCCGGGAGCTCGAGGCGCTGCGCGGCATCGGTGGCGATGGCGTCGACGATCCCGCCGAGCACCGCCAAGGTGAGGGTCCGGGCGTCGGTGCCGTCGAAGACGGCAACGGGGCCCGGCATGGTGGCAGCGAGCTCCTCGAGGCGTGACTGGTCGACGGTGGCGGGGACCCACCGGACGTTGTGCTCCGCCACCCCCGACTCCCCGGCCCGCTTGGCCCGAGCCCGGCTCGGTGTGCGCAGGGTCGGGACGAGGGCGCCCTGGGAGACGAGGTGGACCGCCCACGCCGCCACCCGCCCGAGCCAGCGGACGCTGGCGCCGAGCCGCTCGTCGCCGTGGTCGTTGCCGGCGGTGACGAGCCACCCGAGGATGGCGCTGACGGCGATGGCCTGGGTCGCCGCCCGCTCGGCGGACGGGAGCGGGGCCGACTGGTGCGCCGACCAGCCGGACGTCGGTGCGCCGACCGCCCGGATCAGCGCCGCCAGCTCGTCGCGGCCGGCCGGGGCGGCCTGGGCGCCGGCGGCCCACACCACCAGCCTGCCCGACGACCACGACGCCTGCAGGCGGACCTCGCCCGGCGCTTCGAGGACGATGGTCTCGCCGTCGACGTGGACCTCGCCGGTGAGCCGGCTCAGGGCAGCGGTCAGCCGGTCGCGCTCCTGCTCGAAGTCGGCGATCACCTGGTCGCGCTCGGGGGTGCGGAGGTCCCGCACGCGGTCGAGGTCGTCCTCGGCGTCGTCGAGCAGGCGCTCGAGCGCGACCCGCCACCGGTCCTGGTTCGCCTCCAGCAGGGCCAGCTCGTCGGGGGTGGCAACGCCGTCGGCCTCGGCCTGTACCGCTGCCTCCACGTCGCCGGTGGACCCCGTCGACGGGATGGTGCCGGCTGCCCCTGGTGCTCCCTGCATGCGTCTCCCGCACTGCTCGCGCCGTGCCCCCGACCTCAAGCGGCCTGGTGGGCCGTGGTGCAGGAGCCTCTGGTGACGACGTCAGCGAGAGGCGGCTGGCCTGCGGCCGATCGACCGGGCAGCGTCACCGCTGCACCAGGGGCCACGCTCTGACGCGACGTCGGCTACCAGCGTACACCCATGACTCCCCGATCACCGTCCGGGGAGGGCGTCGGGCGTCTGCGTCGTGCGGGTTCAGCCTGCCGTGGTCGTGGTGGTGTCGTCGGAGTCCCCGTGGGACCACACCCGGTGGTTGCGTAGGGTGCCGGCCATGAGGTTCAGCGTCTGGCCCGGTCCGCAGCAACCCTGGGAGCAGGTGGCCGAGGTCGCCGCCCATGCCGAAGCCACGGGGTGGGACGGCATCTGGTTCGCCGATCACTTCATGCCCAACGGCGAGGACGTGAGCGATGGGGTGCTCGAGTGCTGGAGCGTCATGGCGGCGCTGGCAGCCACCGTCCCGCGGGTGCGTCTCGGCACCCTCGTGTGCGGGAACACCTACCGGCACCCGGCGGTGCTCGCCAAGGTCGCGGCGACCACCGATCGCATTGCCGGCGGGCGGCTCGTCCTCGGCCTCGGCGCCGGGTGGCAGCAGAACGAGCACGAGGCCTACGGGATCGACTTCGCCACCACCGGCGAGCGTCTCGCCCGTCTCGAGGAGGCTTGTGCCGTGGTGAAGGGCCTCACCACCCAGGAGCGCACGACCTTCGAAGGCACCCACTACACCCTCACCGATGCTCCCCTCGAGCCCAAGCCCGCGCAGGACCCCATGCCCCTCCTCGTCGGTGGTGGTGGCGAGCGGGTCACCATGCGGATCGCCGCGACCTACGCCGACGAGTGGAACGTCTGGGGGACCCCGGAGACGCTGCGCCACAAGATCTCGGTGCTCGAGCGTCACTGCGACGACCTCGACCGCGACCCCAGCACCATCGCCCGCTCGGCGCAGGCGCTGCTCTTCATGGGCGACGACCCGGCGTGGCTCGAGCGCATGCGCCAGTCCCCCATCGGCATGGCGACGATCATCGGCACCGTCGCGGAGGTGGGCGAGACGGTGGCGGCCTACGCCGAGGCGGGCGTCGACGAGCTCATCGTCCCCGACTTCACCCTGGGCGAGCCGGCGAAGCGGCGCGAGGTCCTCGATGCCTTCATCGAGGGCGTCGCCCCCGACTTCCGCTGAGGACGGGGACTGCTCAGCGCTGGTCAACCACGCTGGGCGCCGGCCCCGGCGCCGGGACCACGACCGCGCCGGCGCGGGCGAAGGCCACCTCGTCGGAGACCTCGACCTCGGCTGACGGCCGGGCCTCGGCGTCGAGGCGCCGGATGCGCCGGCGAAGGAGGACGTAGGCAGCCATCGCGGTGAGCGCGACACCACCCATCCCGATGAGCGTGGTGCGGATCCCGATGGCGTCGGCCACGATGCCGATCGGCAGTGCGGCGAGGCCGAAGCCGCTGAAGCTCAGCATCATGAGCGACTGCACCCTGCCGTGGTAGCCGGGATCGCTGTTGGACAGCACCAGGGCGTTGTTGAGCGACTGGAAGGCCGACGACGCTCCACCTGTGGCCATGATGACGAGGAGGGCCACGGCGAACGACGGGGCGAAGCCCAAGGTGGCCACGGCCACGGCGAAGAGGCACCCCGCCACCGCCTGGATGCGCCACACCGACGGACCGTCGGCTCGGCTGGCGATGAAGATCGAGGCCGTCAGGGCGCCGATGGCGCTCGCGCCCGACATGAGGCCGTAGCCGCTGGCGCCCACGCCGTACACGTTCTGGGCGAGGGCTGGGAGGAAGGCGATGTAGGGGAAGGCGGCCATGACCACCACGAACGAGGTCAGCACGAGCAGCAGGAGGAGTGGGCGGCTGCCGACGTAGCGGAGCCCGTCGGCCAGCTCGCCCACCGGTGAGCGCACGGGACGGCCGGCGGCCGGGCGTCCCACGGGCAGCCGGAACGTCACGGCCATGGCGACGAGGGTCAGTCCGGTGGTGAGGAAGTAGACGCCACCCACGCCGAAGAAGGCGATGCCGATCAGCGCGCCGGCCACCGACGGGCCGAAGATGCGGGTTCCGTTCATGCTCATCTGTTGGAGCACGATGGCGTTCGACAGGCGGGTCGGACCGACGAGCTCTCCGGTGAAGGCCATCCGTGCCGGCCCGAGGAACGAGAACCCCGCTCCCTGGACCACGGCGGAGGCGATGAGCATCCAGTAGGAGATGACGTCGAAGGTCACGGCCAGGGCGATGCTGCCCGAGCTCACCGCCAGCGCCAGCTGGCAGCCCATGATGACGTTGCGCTTCGACAGGCGGTCGGCCGCCACGCCACCCCACGGGGTGAGCAGGAGCATCGGCAGGCCGAAGCCGAGGTAGACGGCGCCGAGGCCCTTGTTCGAGCCCGTGAGCTCGTAGGCGAGCCACCCGCGGGCGATGAACTCCATCTGCACCGCGAGGAACGACACCAGGCCACCGGCCCACAGGAGCCGGTACGTGGGGTCGCGAAGGGCGGCGAAGGTGGCGCCCCGGCGGGCCGAGGGGTCGCCCTCCACCTGCTCGCCACGGGTGCGCCTCAGCTGGACCATTGCTTCGACAGCCTAACTACTGTTGGCAGCAACCTCACAAGGCACGCAGGGCGGCGCGTGCCGCCCAGTGGCCACACATGCCGTGGACCCCGGCACCCGGTGGTGTCGACGACGAGCAGAGGAACACCGCGGCGTCGGGGGTGCGGTAGGGACGGAAGGCGATGAGCGGTCGGAACACGGCCTGGAGGCCGTCGACGGCACCGCCGGCGATGTCGCCCCCCACCAGGTTGGCGTTGTGCTCCTCCATCTCCGCCGGGCCGCGGGCGGCGCGGGCGAGCACCAGGTCGCGGAAGCCGGGAGCCGCACGCTCGATCTGGTCTTCGATCCGCGAGGTCATGTCGACCGTGGAGCCGTTGGGCACGTGGGTGTAGGCCCACAGCGTGTGCCGCCCCGCGGGCGCCACGCTGGGGTCGACGACCGACTGCTGGGCCACCAGGACGTACGGATGGTCGGAGATGCGGCCGAGGTGGACCTCGCGCTCGGCGGCGGCGATCTCCGCCATGGTCCCGCCGAGGTGCACCGTGCCGGCCCGGCGGCAGGCCTCGGCCGTCCACGGCACCGGACCGTCGAGGGCGTAGTCGAGCTTGAACGAGCCGGCGCCATAGCGGAACGAGGCCAGGCGCCGCCGGTATCGGTCTGGCAGCCGGTGCCCGGCGATGGCCAGGAGCTGGCGAGGGGTGACGTCGAGCAGCACCACCTTCGACGGCGGCAGGTCGTCGATGTCGGTGACCCGGTGGCCCGTCTCGATGTGGGAGGGGAACGTGGCCAGGTGGGAGGCGAGGGCATCGACGATCGACTGGGAGCCGCCGCGGGCGACCGGCCACCCGCCGACGTGGCCGGCAGCGGTGAGGACCAGGCCGGCCGCGGAGGTGAGGGGGCGGTCGAGCCGGCTGGCGATGTGGGCGGCGACCCCGGCGAAGAGCGCCCGTGCGGGCTCGCCGTCGAAGAGGCGGCCGGTCACGGTTGCGGGCAGGAGGGCGCGTGCCCCGAACCGGGTGGCGTGCACGGGCCGGGCGGCCAGTCGTCGGGGCGGGCCGAGGAGGTGGGGGGCGAGGTCGTCCCAACCGTCGACCAGCGGACCGATGACCCTGGCGTAGCCGCGATCGTCCCCCAGCGCGGCGGCGGTTGCCTCGACCGAGCGCAGGAGCACCGCCGCCCGGTCGCCACCGAGCGGGTGGGCGGCCTGGACCTCCGGGTGCAGCCACTCGAGGCCGTGGTCGGCCAGGGGGAGCGACGAGAGGTACGGGGACAGGACGCCCGTGGGGTGGATGGCGGAGCACACGTCGTGGCGGAAGCCGGGCAACGTCAGCTCGGCCGTCCGGGCGCCACCTCCGATGGTCTCGCCCGCTTCCAGCACCAGGACCGACGCGCCGCCCTCGGCCAGGGTGGTGGCGGCAGCCAGGCCGTTGGGACCGGCGCCGACGATGATCGCGTCGTGCTCCACCCGGGCCATGCGTCCGGTCTACCTGGTGGCCTGCGCCGGTGCCAGATCCGAGCGCGGCGTGGCCCCGGCCCGCAGGGGCGCCGGTAGCCTGGCGACCCCGTGATCCTGGTCGACCTCGACCGTGTCGGCGCCAGCCGACCCGGACGCCCCCTCTTCGCCGACCTCTCCGTCACCGTCGCCACGGGTGACCGCATTGGGGTGGTCGGCCTCAACGGCACCGGGAAGTCGACGCTGCTGCGGGTGATTGCCGGCGTGGACGAGCCCGAGGTGGGGACCGTCCGTCGGGGCCGTGGCTCGCGGGTTGGGGTGCTCCACCAGGACCCCACGCTCCCACCGGGGACCGTCCGCGAGGCCGTTGGTGCCGGCTGGGCGGGTGAGTCGGCCCTCGACCGCCTCGGCATGGGCGACCTCCTCGACGCTGACGTGGCCACCCTCTCCGGCGGCCAGGCCAAGCGGGTGGCCCTGGCCCAGGTGCTGGTCGACGACACCGACCTGCTGGTGCTCGACGAGCCGACGAACCACCTCGACATCGGGGCCATCACCTGGCTCGAGGAACACCTCGCCGCCTACCGGGGCGGCCTCGTCCTCGTGACCCACGACCGCCACGTGCTCGACCGCGTCACCACCCGCATCCTCGAGCTGGATCGCGGCACCGGCTACACCCATGACGGGGGCTACGCCGGCTACCTCGAGGCCCGAGCGCTGCGAGAGGAGCAGGCGGCATCGGCGGAGGCCACCCGCCGCAACCTGGCCCGCACCGAGCTGGCATGGCTGCGGCGGGGGGCGCCGGCGCGCACCAGCAAGCCAAAGGCGCGCATCGCCTCGGCCACGGCCATCGTCGAGGGTCGGGCTCAGGCGGCCGCCCGGTCCGGCGACCTCGACCTCGACCTCGGCACCCGCCGCCTGGGCGATCAGGTGGTCGAGCTGCACGGCGTCACCTACGCCTGGCCGGTCCAGGCGCCGCTCGTCGCCGACCTCGACCTCGCTCTCGACCCACGCGAGCGCCTCGGCATCGTCGGGCCCAACGGCTCCGGGAAGACGACCCTGCTGGAGCTGATCGCCGGGCGCATCGAGCCGCAGGCGGGGCGGGTGGTGCACGGATCCACCGTGCGCCTCGGCTACCACGACCAGAACGGTGTGGCGCTCGACCCCGCCCAGCGGGTGCGCGACGCCGTGGCCGGGGGCCAGCCGCCCACCTGGGAGCACGCTCGGCTCATGGAGCGCTTCTGGTTCGACACCGACGCCCAGTTCGCCCAGATCGAGACCCTCTCCGGTGGCGAGCGTCGGCGGCTGCAGCTCCTCCTCGTGCTGGCGACGGCCCCCAACGTCCTGCTCCTCGACGAGCCGACCAACGACCTCGACCTCGACACGCTCCGCGTCCTGGAGGACTTCCTCGACGACTGGGCCGGCGCCCTCGTCGTGGTCAGCCACGACCGGGCGTTCCTGGAGCGCACCGTCGAGGACGTGCTCGCCCTCGACGGCGAGGGCGCGGCCGCCGAGGTCCCCGGCGGCTACGCGGCATGGGAGATGGCTCGTCGAGCGGCGGGGTCGGGTGGGCGACGGGCGTCCTCGGGCAAGCAGGCGCGACGCGCGGCCAGCGGCCCGCTCCCTGGTCCTGCGACCGCCCCGGCCGCCTCCTCCGGGCGCTCACCGAGCACGCTCCGGCGCCTCTTGAAGGACGCCGAGAAGGAGGTCGCCACCCTCGAACGTCGCCGCGACGCCCTCACCAAGGCGCTGGCCGACGCCGGCACCGACCATGAGCGGCTGGCATCGCTCGGGGCCGACATCGCGGCTGTCGAGGCCGAGCTGGCCGCCGCCGAAGGGCGCTGGCTCGACCTCGCCGCCGAGGCCGAGGGCTGAGCACCGACGATCCATCCTCTTCTGGGGAGCGGGCCGTGGGCGCCGATAGCCTGGGCGCCATGACCGCGGTCGAGACCCAGCTTCCCGTCGTGACGCTCTCCGACGCGGCGCGCGCCACGATCCTCGGGCTGCGGGCCGCCGAGCCCGAGCCCGAGAAGCTGGCGCTGCGCATCGACGTGGTCGGCGTGGGGGAGAGCGGTACCGAGTACGCCTACGAGCTGACGTTCGAGTCGCTCGACGAGCTCGGCGAAGGCGACGTGCTCGCCAAGAGCGAGGCGCTGCCCGTCATCGTCGGCGCCGAGTCGGTCGACAAGCTGCGGGGGTCCTCGCTCGATGAGGTCGAGGGGACCGGTCTGGTCCTCAAGAACCCCAACCGCCCTCGTCCTGAGGTGATGGCCACCGGCCCGGTGCACCTCGAGGGCAGCGTGGCGGAGAAGATCCAGCAGCTGCTCGATGCCGAGATCAACCCACAGCTCGCCATGCACGGCGGCTTCGCCGCCCTCGACCGCGTGGAGGACGACCTCGCCTACCTCACCATGGGCGGCGGCTGCCAGGGCTGTGGCCTGGCCCAGCTGACCCTCACCGAGGGGATCAAGGCCACCATCGAGAAGGAGATCCCCGAGATCCGAGAGGTCATCGACATCACCGACCACTCGGCCGGCGACAACCCCTTCTACGAGCCCGGCGCCAAGTAGGCACCCGGCGGTTTCCGCGCGCCGAATGGACGTCAGTCGGCGAGGGGGTCGCGGGCGGCGGTGAGCGCCTTGGTGGTGGCCGCCGCGATGCCGGCGGCGTCGAGGCCCAGGTCGGCGTGTATGCGGGCCACGCTGCCGTGGTCGATGAACTCTGCCGGGGTGCCGAGCACCAACACTGGTGGGGCAGTCCGGCTCTCGTTGAGGTCGGCGAGGGCATCGGCGACCTGGCTCCCGACGCCGCCCACGCGGATGCCGTCCTCCACGGTGACCACCAGGCGATGGCCGGCAGCGTCGTCGATCATCTCCGCGTCGAGGGGCTTGGCCACGCGCACGTCCCAGACCGTGGCGACGGTGCCGTTGTCGGCCAGTAGGCCGGCGGCTTCCTCGGCGGCTGCCACCATCTTGCCGACGGCCAGGATGGCGACCTCGGCCGCGTCCCCACCGTCGACGGCCTTGCGGGCCCGCAGCCCAGCGCCCACCTGGTCGGGTGGGACCTCGCGGGCGGCGCCGTTGGGCCAGCGAAGCAGTGACGGGCCCGAGGTGATGGAGAGCGCCTCCGCCAACATCACCGGGATCTCCTGGGCGGACGAGGGTGCGAAGACGGTCATGCCGGGCACCTTGGTGGCCAGTGCCAGGTCGAGCACCCCGTGGTGGCTGGCGCCGTTGTCGCCGGTGATGCCGGCCCGGTCGATGGCGAACACCACGGGCTGGTGGTGCAGCCCGACGTCATAGATCACCTGGTCGATGGCCCGGGTCAGGAACGTGGAGTAGATGGCCACCACCGGGCGCAGCCCCAGCATGGCCATGCCCGCCGCCGCGGTGACCGCGTGTTGCTCGGCGATGCCGACGTCGAGGAAGCGGTCCGGGAAGCGCGCCTGGAACGGCAGCAGACCGGTGCTGCCCGGCATGGCGGCGGTGATGGCCATCACCTTGGGGTCGGACGCGCCCGCGGCCACCAGGGCGTCGGAGAACGCACCGGTGTAGCCCGACGGCCGGTCCTTGGGGCTGGGGCCGGTGAGCGGGTCGAACCGGGGCGCGTCGTGACCCCGCTGCTCGTCGTCGTCCTCGGCGAAGGGGTACCCCTTGCCCTTCTCGGTGAGGACGTGGACGACGATGGGCCCGTCCCACTCCGCCGCGTTGCGCAGCGCCGACTCGAGGCCGGCGATGTCGTGGCCGTCGAACGGTCCGGTGTAGCGCACGCCGAGCTGCTCGAAGAACGCCGGCGGTTCCCACATCTCGCGCACGGCGGCGGTGGCGGACTCCAGGCTGCGCTGGAGGCGCTCGCCGATGACGGGGATGGCGCCGAGGAAGCGCTCGAGGCGAGCCCGCTGGCGCGTGTACCGGGGGTCGAGTCGGAGCCGAGCCAGGCTCTCGCCGAGCTTCGAGTGGGTCGGGGCGTAGGAGCGGCCGTTGTCGTTGAGGACGATGACCGCCCGGCGGCCGGTCATGCCCAGGTTGTTGAGACCCTCGAAGGCCATCCCCCCGGTCATCGACCCGTCGCCGATGACGGCGACGACCCTGCGGTCGAGGCCCTCGTGCTCGATGGCGGTGGCCATGCCGTGGGCGTAGCTCAAGATGGTGGAGGCATGGCTGTTCTCGACCCAGTCGTGCTCGGACTCGTCGCGGCTCGGGTAGCCGGAGAGCCCGCCACCCTGGCGCAGGGTGGCGAAGCCCTCGCGCCGGCCGGTGACGATCTTGTGCACGTAGGCCTGGTGGCCGGTGTCCCACAGGAGGATGTCGCGTGGCGAGTCGAACACGCGGTGCAGCGCCAGGGTGAGCTCGACGGCGCCCAGGTTGGACCCCAGGTGGCCACCGGTGAGCGACACCGCGTTGATGATGAACTCGCGGATCTCACCAGCGAGGCGGTCGAGCGCTTCGTGGTCGAGCCGACGCAGGTCAGCCGGGCTGGAGATGGTGTCGAGGAGCATGCCGGGGAGTCGTCCTTGGCCAGGTGTCGGCCCCGACGGTAGCGCCGAGAGACGCGTTCCAGGAGGTCGAGGGCCCGCAGCGCTGGTTGGGGGAGCCGGAGGACTTCCGGCTCGGGTCGCTAGGCCTCCGGCAACGGCACCGGCTGAGGCGGTGGCGGCCCCACGTAGCGCGAGCTGGGGCGGATGATCCGGTTGTCGGCAGCCTGCTCGAGCGCTTGCGCGCACCAGCCGATGACACGGCTGGCGGCGAAGGTCGGGGTGAAGAGGTCGCGGGGGAGGCCGCACTGCTCCATGACGACCGCCGCGTACCACTCGACGTTGGTGTGGAGCTCGCGGCCGGGCTTCAGCTCGGCCAGCGTCGCCTCGACGGTGGCCTCCACCGTCTTGGCGAAGGCCACCAGCTCGCC
>DATKDW010000093.1 GCA_035512495.1 Acidimicrobiales bacterium | reverse complement strand
CGGCCAAGGCCATCCTCGACGAGCGCGGCGTCGACCACGTCGAGCGCCGCTACCTCGATGACCCCCCGACCGCCGATGAGCTCGACCGCGTGCTCACCGCGCTGGGCAAGGAGCCGTGGGAGGTGGCCCGCACCGGTGAGGACGTGGCCAAGGAGCTGGGCCTCATCGAGTGGCCGCACGACCGGGCCCGGTGGATCGACGCCATGGTGGCCAACCCGATCCTCATCGAGCGCCCCATCGTGGTGACCGACGACGGCCGGGCTGTCGTGGGCCGCCCGCCCGAGGCGGTGCAGGGGCTGCTCTGAGCCTCAGCGGCGGCGGGCGAGGGTGAGGCCATCGCTGATGGGAAGCATGACCACCTCGACGCGCTCGTCGGCCAGGGCGTGGTCGTTGAAGCGCCGGATGGCCTCGGTGTCGTCGTCGGTGATCGAGTCGTCGACCACCTGGCCACGCCACAGCACGTTGTCAACCAGCACGACCCCACCGGGGCGAAGGCGGGGAACGAGCTCGTCCCAGTAGGTGACGTAGCTACCCTTGTCGGCGTCGATGAAGGCGAGGTCGATGACGGGATCGGCCGGGAGGGAGCGCAGCGTCTCCGCAGCGGGGGCGATCCGCAGCTCGATGCGCCCCTCGACGCCGGCATCGGCCCAGTGCTCCCGGGCCACGTCGGTCCACTCCTCGCTCACGTCGCAGCACAGGAGGTGCCCGTCGTCGGGCATGCCCATGGCGATCGACAGCGCCGACAGGCCGGTGAAGGTGCCGACCTCCACCGCCCGTCGCACGCCGAGGAGGCGGGTGAGCACCGTGAGGAACGACGACTGCTCGGGGGCCACCTGCATGCGGGCGACCGGGCCGAGCTCGGCGGTGGCCGCGATCAGCCTCAGGCGGACGTCGTCGAGGGGTGTGCTGTGCTCCACCAGGTAGCGGTGGACCTGCTCGTCGAGGGCGAACGACTTCGGGTCAGCCACTCCCTCGAACCTAGCTAGCCCGCCTCGTCGATGCGCCGGAGCCGGGGGGTGGTGCGGTTGGCGACCACCACGAGGATCCCGCCGAGCGCGACCGACAGGAGCCCGGCTGTGGCCAGGGTGGTATCCGATCCGGTGAAGGGCAGGGTGGGTGTGGCGGTGAGGGTGACGGAGCTGTCGTCGCCGGGAGCCGGCAAGGGGGTGGCGGTCGCAGTGCCCTCATCGGTGGGTTCGGTGGGGCTGTCGATCGGGACCGCAACCGCCGGCGCGGTGGTCGTGGTGGTCGCGTCCGGCGCGGTGGTCGTCGTGGTGGTCGTCGTGGTGGTCGTCGTGGTCGTGGTGGTCGTCGTCTCGTCCGGGGCCTGGGCGGCGCAGAACGCTGCGGTGACGGTGTTGTTGATCAAGGTGACGGCGCCGTTGCGTGCCAGCAGCCGTCCCTGCACGGTGGCGCCGTTGTTGGCGGTGATCGACGTCAGCGCCAGCACGTTGCCGACGAAGCTTGTGGTGGTATCGAGGGTGGCGGAGCTGCCAACCTGCCAGAAGACGTTGCAGGCTTGTGCGCCGTTGATCAGGTTCACGGAGCTGCCCGAGGCGGTGATGAGCGTGCTGCCGGCCTGGAAGATGAAGACGGCGTTTGGGTCGCCCATGGCATCGAGGGTGAGGGCGCCGGTGATGCCGAGCGTCGTGTTGCGGTAGACGCCTGGTTGGAGGGTGCGCCCTCCGAGCTCGGTGGCCACCGCCGTGAAGGGCGTCCGCCCGGCCGCGTCGTTGTAGGCGGTGACGAGGTCGGTCTTCGCCTGGGCCGCCACGGCGTCGGCTATGTGGATGGCGCCGTTGACCGTGCCCGGGGGGAAGCCGGTGACGGCCGTCCCGGGGTGGATGCCGAGGTCGCCGTTGATCACGGTGTTTCCGGTGTTGGTGATCTCGGACCCGGCAAGCACGGCGAAGCTGCCGGCGGTGCCGAGGCCGACCGTGGGTTGGGCGCTCTGAGCGCCGGCAGGGAGGGTGCCGAGGGCGAGCAGCGTGGCCGCCAGCACGAGGGCGGACCGTCGGGCGAGGCGAGGAGCTCGAGCGTTCATGGTGGGTTCTCTTTCCGTCGTGTGCCGAGCTGTCGGTCGTCGGAGCGACCGACCCTCCGAGAGGAAGTACAGCAACCGTATACCAGTTAAAACTCCCTAGCAATTCTTTTCTAGTTATGAGTATCCTATGTCTTGTGCCGACCTGGAGCTTCCTCACCAACCACGCCCGGGCGTTGGTCGCCGTCGCAGACCAGCCCGATGCCCGGTTGCGCGAGCTCGCGATCGCCATCGGGGTCACCGAGCGCACCGCCTTCGGGATCGTCGCCGACCTCACCGCGGCGGGCTACGTGGTGAAGGAGCGCGACGGGCGGCGCAACCGCTACCACGTCCAGGAGCACCTCCAGCTGTCGGATGACCTGGGTCCCGACCGGACGATCGGTGAGGTCCTCGACCTCCTGGTCGCCGCCGAGAGCCGCCCGCCCGCCTCCGACCACCGTCGCCGCCACAACGACGCGTCCTCTCGCTAGGGCAGCGGCGCCGTACCGGCGTCGCGGAGCAGCGCTTCCTGGGCGAGGGAGGCGACGAGGACGCCGTCGCGGGTGTGCATGGTGCCGCGGGCGAGGCCCCGTGAGCCGGCGTTCGACATCGGGTCCACCGAGAAGAGCAGCCAGTCGTCGGCTCGCGCCGGGCGGTGGAACCAGAGGGCGTGGTCGAGGCTGGCGCCCATGAACCGGGCGGGGAGGGAGGAGCCCGGTGCCCGGGCGCTGCCGACGACGCCCATGTCGGAGATGAAGGCGAGCACGCAGGCGTGGAGGGCGGGGTCGTCGGGCAGCGGGCCCTTGGTCCGCACCCAGAAGGGGTGGATGATCGGGAACCCGCCGGGCGCCGGCTTGGAGACGGGCCGGAGCTCGAAGGGGCTCATCGATGCGAACCTGGTGAAGGGCGAGTCGGGCGCCTCGAACGACTCGGGGTCCGGCGCGCCCGGGGCGGGGAGCTGCCAGTCGTCGCCGGCCTCGGCGATGTGGAACGAAGCGGTGAGGCTGAAGATGGGCTCGCCGTCCTGGCTGGCGGTCACGCCACGGGTCGTGAACGAGCGGCCGTCTCGCAGGCGGTCGACCTCGAGGCGCAGCGGCGTGCCTGGCCGGCCGGGTCGCATGAAGTAGGCGTGCAGCGAGTGGGGGAGGCGGTCCTCGCCCACGGTGAGGGTGGCGGCGCGCAGGCTCTGGCTGGCGACCTGGCCACCGAAGAGCCGCTCGGGTCCGTCGCTGGGGGTGGGCGCGACGAAGGCGTCGCCGTCCTCCTCGAGGTCGAGGAGGCGCAGGATCCGGGACATGTCGTCGCTCACGCCCGTCGGTTCTAGCAGCCGCCGTCGCCTATCCTGACCGGCGGGTCAAGACTTCGACGAGGGGGACGTGCCATGGGTGGACCGACGATCGAGATCGACGCCGACGAGGTGGGCTTCGACCCGGACCGGCTGGCCCGGCTCGACACCCACTTCCGGCGCTACGTCGACGACGGCCGGCTGCCGGGCTGGCTCATGCTCGTCGCCCGCGCCGGGAGCATCGCTCACCTGAGCACCTACGGGCATCGTGACGTCGAGGCGTCGACGCCGGTCGAGGTCGACACCATCTTCCGCATCTACTCGATGACGAAGCCGATCACGTCGGTGGCGGCGATGATGCTCTACGAGGAGGGGGCATTCGAGCTGAAGGACCCGGTCGAGCGCTACATCCCCTCGTTCGCCGGGGCCCGCGTCTACCGCAGCGGCTCGACGATGAACCCGGTCACCGAGCCGATGTCGGAGCCGATGCGGCTCTGGCACCTCCTGACCCACACCTCCGGGCTCACCTACGGCTTTCACCACGCCCACCCCGTCGATGCCATGTACCGCGCCGCGGGGTTCGAGTGGGGCACACCGGAGGGGGCCGACCTCGCCGCCACCTGCGACCTGTACGCCGGCCTCCCCCTGCTCTTCCAGCCGGGCAGCGAGTGGAACTACGGGGTCTCGACCGACGTCCTCGGCCGGGTGATCGAGGTGCTCTCGGGCCAGTCGCTCGACGCCTTCTTCCGCGAGCGAATCTTCGAGCCGCTCGGCATGACCGACACCGCGTTCTTCGTCGAGGAGGCCGAGCTCGACCGCCTGGCGGCCCTCTATACCCGGAACCCCTCGACGGGCACGACCCTGCGCATCGACGCCATGGGGAAGGCGGCCGAGTCGGCACCGGCGTGCCTCTCCGGCGGCGGGGGCCTGGTCTCCACCGCGGGCGACTACCACCGCTTCAGCCAGATGCTCCTCAACGGGGGCGAGCTCGACGGCGTGCGCCTCATCGGCACCCGCACGCTCGAGTACATGAGCCGCAACCACCTGCCCGGCGACGCCGACCTCGAGACCTTCGGCCGACCGCTGTTCGCCGAGACCAGCTTCGACGGGGTGGGCTTCGGCCTCGGGTTCTCCGTGGTGCTCGACGCCGCCAAGAACAAGGTCCTCTCGAGCGAAGGTGAGTTCTCGTGGGGCGGGGCGGCCAGCACCCTGTTCTGGGTCGACCCGGTCGAGCAGATCACCGCCCTGTTCCTGACGCAGCTGCTCCCCTCGAGCACCTATCCGCTGCGCCCGCAGATGAAGCAGCTCGTCTACCAGGCGCTCGTCGACTGATGGCAGGCATCCGGGTGCTCGTCGGGACGAGGAAGGGTGCGTTCATCCTCACCTCGGACGGGAAGCGGAAGGGGTGGGAGGTGGTCGGGCCCTTGTTCGGCGGCTGGGAGATCTTCCACGTCGCCGGCTCGCCGGCCGATCCCGACCGGCTCTGGGCGTCACAGTCGACCTCGTGGTTCGGCCAGCTGATCCAGCGGTCGGACGACGGTGGGCGCACGTGGGACCCGGTTGGCAACGAGTTCCGCTACGAGGGTGTCCCCGGCACGCACCAGTGGTACGACGGCACACCCCACCCGTGGGAGTTCGCCCGGGTGTGGCACCTGGAGCCGTCGCCCACCGATCCCGACACGGTGTGGGCAGGCGTCGAGGACGCCGCCCTCTTCCGGTCGGTCGACGGCGGCGGGTCGTGGCAGGAGCTGCCCGGCCTGCGCGGCCACGGCTCCGGCTCGGCGTGGCAGCCGGGTGCCGGTGGGATGTGCCTGCACACGATCGTGCTCGACCCGGTCGACGTCGCCCGGATGTTCGTCGCCATCTCCGCCGCGGGGGTCTTCCGGACCGACGACGGGGGCGAGACGTGGCGACCGACCAACAACGGCCTTCACTCCGAGTTCCTCCCCGACCCCGACGCCGAGGTGGGCCACTGCGTGCACCGCCTCGCCCAGCATCCCAACCGACCTGACGTGCTGTTCATGCAGAAGCACTGGGACGTGATGCGAACCGACGACGCCGGCGAGTCCTGGCACGAGGTGAGCGGTGACCTGCCGACCGACTTCGGCTTCGCCATCGACGTCCACACCCACGAGCCCGACACCATCTACGTGGTGCCCATCACCAGCGACTCGGAGCACTATCCGCCCGATGGCGTGCTGCGGGTGTACCGGAGCAGGACCGGGGGCGGCGAGTGGGAGCCGCTGGGCCGGGGGCTCCCGCAGCGCCACTGCTACGTGAACGTCCTCCGCGACGCCATGGCCGTCGACGCCCTCGACCCGTGCGGCATCTACTTCGGGACCACCGGCGGCCAGGTCTACGTCTCGGCCGACGAGGGCGACAGCTGGGAGCCGATCGTGCGCGACCTCCCCGCCGTGCTCTCCGTGGAAGTCCAGACCTTGCCGTGATCCGGGTCGTGCTGCCGGCTCACCTGCGCCACCTCGCCGACGTGGTGGGAGAGGTGCAGCTCGAGCTGGACGGGCCGGCGACCCAGCGGGGCGTGCTCGACGCGCTTGAGGCGCGCTTCCCGGCCCTGCGCGGAACGATGCGCGACGGCGAGACCGGCCATCGCCGCCCCTTCATCAGGTTCTTCGCCGGTGAGGAAGACCTGTCCCACGAGGGCCCGGACGCGCCGCTGCCGGAGGCGGTCGTCGGCGGCACGGAGGTGTTCTACGTCGTGGGAGCCATCGCCGGCGGGTAGCTCCCGGGGCGGCGCTCGCGTCAGCGGGGGCCGGCGCCGTTGGCCACGTCGGCCTCGGTCACGGCGCGCGATTCGGGCTCCTCGTAGCCGATCCTGAGCCAGACGTCACCGAGGGTCGTGGCGTAGAACACCTGCCACTCGTGGTAGCCGAGGTGGGCGCGCTCGTCGGCCCGGATGCGCTCGGCGAAGGCGGTGACCGCCCGCTTGTACCAGCCCGTGGGCGCCGGGTTGTAGCGGTGCAGGGCGTTGTCGAGGTTGCACGGCGCGCCCTCGCGGCAGTCGCCGCCGTTGGCGGCCATGTACCGCGCAGCCGACACGATGGCGTCGCGGTTGTCGTTGATGTCGCCCTCGCCGTAGGCGTCCCACGTGCTCGGGATGAACTGCATCGGACCTTGAGCACCGGCGGTGCTGATCCCACGGAGGCGACCCATCCGGCTCTCGACCAGGTGGACCGCGGCGAGGTACTCCCAGGGCACGCCGTGGAGGGACTGGCCCTCCTCGTAGTACCGGCGGAGCTCGTCGGCCGGAGCAGCCTCGACGATCCTCCACGCCGGGAGGGTGTCGCGCAGGCGCAGCGTCGAGCGGAGCTCGCGGTTGGCGTCGACGTTGGCCCGGGCGATGGGGCGCAGGCCCTCGGGGAGGGCGGCGTCGACGGCCTCGTCCCACTCCGGGCGGGTGCTGAGGGCCCGGTAGACCACCTGCTGGAGGCGGCCGGCGGCCCGGAGCTCGTCACCGGTGGTGGCCGGGTCGGCGATGGCGCCCTCGGCGTGGACGATCTGGGCGGCGAGGCCCTGGGGGTCGTCGGCGGCCCGGGGGTCGAGGTCGGGTGCCGTGGTGGTGGTCGTCTCCGGTGGCGTCGTGGTGGTGTCGGCGGCGGTGGTGGTCGTCGCGGCGCGGTCGATGCCGGCGTCGTCGCCACCCGCGCAGGCCGCGGTCAGGGTCAGGAGCGCGAGGAGGAGGCGGGCAGAGCGGGGGGGCACGGCTGTCCAGGGTAGGGCCGCGGCGGCCGCCCGAGGCATCGGCTCAGGCGGCCTCGAGGCGCCAGACGCTTCCCCCGAGGGACAGCACGTACAGCTCGCCGGCGGCGTCCTGGCCGAACGACGCCAGCGTGCCCGGGTCGACCCCGACGCCGAGGGCGGCCTCGGCCGTGACCTCGCCCCTCTTCACGGCGATGGCGTGGACCTGGCTCTCGCAGTAGTCGCCCCACACGTACGCGCCTACGAGGGCCGGGACGGCCGAGCCCCGATAGACGTGGCCACCGGTGACCGAGCACCGCGCACCGGTCCGGGCGTACTCGAACACCGGGAGGGTGTGGTCCGCCGGCGGCTGGCCCTCGAACGCCTCGCTGCCCTCCAGGCGGTTCCAGCCGAGGTTGGCGCCCCGCCCGGTGCCCTCGGCTGCCGGCAGGTGGTTGACCTCCTCGACCCGGCTCTGGCCCACGTCGGCGATCCAGAGGTCGTCGGTGGCCCGATCGAAGGTGAAGCGCCAGGGGTTGCGGAGGCCGTAGGCCCAGATCTCGGCCCGGCCGCCTCCGTCCACGAAGGGGTTGTCGGCCGGGATCCCGTAGGGGTCGTCGCCGTTCGGGCGGGGGTCGATGCGCAGGAGGCTCCCGAGCAGCGTGGAGGTGTCCTGGCCGTTGCCATGGGGATCGCCGCCGCCCCCTCCGTCGCCGAGGCCGTACCAGAGGAACCCGTCGGGGCCGAACGTGATGTGCCCGCCGTTGTGGTTGCCGAAGGGCTGGGCCACCTGCATCACCGTGCGTGCCGAGGACTCGTCGAGCTCGTCGGGGGCGTCGCCCATGGCGTACTCGACGAGGAGGCTGTCGCCGCCCGGGTCGGTGGAGCTCACGTACAGGCGGTCGCCGTCGGGGCTGAAGGCGAGGCCGAGGAGGCCCCGCTCGGCGTCGGTGGTGGTGGCGGCGGTGATGTCGAGCAGGGGGGTGGGGTCGACGTCGTCGCCCCGGAGCAGTCGCACCCGCCCCGCCCGCTCGGCGAGGTAGAGGACGTCCTCGTGGCCGGGGCGGACGGCCATGGCCACCGGGGCGTCGAGCCGGGCGACCTCGACCAGGCGGACCCGCACGTCGTCGAGCGACGGCGACTCCTGCTCGGTCCCGGGCTCGTCGGTGGGAGCCTCGGTGGTGGGCGCCCCCTCGACGGTGCCGGTGGGCTGCGGTGTCGACGCCGCGCCACCGTCGTCGCCCCCGCAGGCGCCAGCGACGAGCGCCACGGCGACCAGGGCGAGCAGGGCGATCCGGGAGGTCATGACGCCCATTCTCGGCGCGCCGGAGGTCGCGCTCGGCCTCAGGAGCGGCCGATCGCCCGGATCAGGCCTTCCTGGACCACCGACACCGCGAGGTGGCCGTCGGCCGTGAAGATCAGGCCCCGGCTCAGGCCCCTGGCACCCGACGCAGAGGGCGTGTCCTGGTCGTACAGCAGCCACTCGTCGACGCGGAAGGGCCGGTGGAACCACATGGCGTGGTCGAGGCTGGCCATCATCAGCTCCCCGTCCTGCCAGCTCCGGCCGTGGGGCAGGAGGGCGGTGTCGAGCAGGGTCATGTCGCTGGCGTAGGTGAGCACGCAGGTGTGGAGCAGCTGGTCGTCGGGGAGCCGCCCGTCGGCCCGCAGCCAGATTCGCTCGCTGTGGCGCGTCCCGGCGTCGGGGCCCCGGAGCCGGCCCGGCGCCTCCACGTAGCGGAGGTCGATCGGTCGGGGGCGGTGGTACCACTCACCCATCTCCTCGGCGACCGGGGCGTAGCGCTCCTGGAAGGTCGGGAGGGACTCCGCAGCGGGCACGTCAGGCATGGCGGCCTCGTGGTCGAGGCCGGGTTCGTCCACGTGGAACGAGGCGGCCAGGTTGAAGATGGCGCGGCCGTGCTGGATGGCGACGACCCGGCGGGTGGTGAACGAGCGCCCGTCGCGGATCCGGTCGACCTCGTAGAGGATGGGCACGGCCGGGTCGCCGGGCCGGAGGAAGTAGGCGTGGAGGGAGTGGACGTGACGGTCCTCGTCGACGGTCCGGGCCGCTGCCACGAGGGCCTGGCCGGCCACCTGGCCGCCGAAGACCCGCTGGCGGGCGTCGTCGGGGCTCACCCCCCGGAAGATGTTGACCTCGATCGGCTCGAGGTCGAGCAGCTCGACCAGGTCGTCCAGCGGAGTCGTCACGACGGCACCCTAGAGGGCCGACATCGAGCGCTGGCGGGCACGGTCCACGAGGAGCCCGGCGCGTGCGGCGGCGACGGTCACGGGCGATAGCGTTGACCGGTGGCCGTGCACACCCTCGTCGATCTCGCCCGCACCCACGCCGACCGTCGCTTCGTCCGCTACGCGGGCGTCTCGGCCGTGGCCGTCACCGTCACCCAGGTCCTGCTCCTGGTCTGCAACGTGGTCCTGGGGCTGTCGCCGGCGCTGTCGAACGTCATCGCCGTCTCCATCGCGTGCATCCCGTCGTACGTCCTCAACCGCTACTGGGTGTGGGGCAAGCGCGGGCGCAACCGCTTCTGGCGGGAGGTCTTCCCGTTCTGGTCCATGGCGGTGCTCGGCCTGGCGTTCTCGACGTTGCTGGTCCACTACGCCGCCCAGTGGAACGACGCCCCCCTCGTGGTCAACGCCGCCAACCTCCTGGCGTTCGGTTCGCTGTGGATCCTCAAGTACTTCATCCTCGACGCCATCCTCTTCAAGGTCGTCGCAGCCCACGATGCCCACGACGAGGACGACGAGCTCGCGACCTCGAGCTGAGGCCCCGAGGCTGCGGGCTCGGTAGCCTCCGGTCGTGGAGGTCGCCCCCGTGCACGTCGTCGTGCTCGCCGGCGGTGACCCGGTGGAGCCGTGGGTGGCCGACTGGTTGCCCACGGGGGCCTACGTCGTGGCGGCCGACTCCGGCCTCGCCCAGGCCGACACCCTGGGCCTGCGGGTCGACCTCGTGGTGGGCGACCTCGACTCGGTCGACCCCGACGCCCTGGAGGCGGCGGTCGCCGCGGGCAGCTCAGTGGAGCGCCACCCGGCGGCCAAGGATCACACCGATCTCGAGCTGGCCGTGCTCGTGGCCAAGCGGCTCGGTGCCCGGCGGCTCACCCTCGTCGGGGGGCACGGAGGCCGCCTCGACCACGCCCTCGCCAACGTTCTCGCCCTGGCCCAGCTCGGCTTCGCCGGCATCACCATCGACGCCGTGATCGGTCGGGCCCGCGTCGCCGTCGTCCACGACGAGGTGGTGCTCGATGGCGACCGGGGCGACCTGGTGTCGCTGCTCCCTGCCGGGGGCGCGGTGTCGGGCGTGCGGACGTCGGGGCTGGCGTTCGCCCTCGACGGCGAGGACCTCGAGCCGGGCACGACCCGTGGGGTCAGCAACGAGATGGTGGCGACGCGGGCCACCGTGTCGGTCGAGGCCGGGGTGCTGCTCGTGGTCCGCCCCGGGGGCGCGGGCCGGCTCCTCGAGGGTGGCGAGGTGGTCCCGCCGGGTGCGTAGCCTGACCGCCATGCACCCGTCGTTGCGAGAGGTGGCCGAGGAGGCCGTCGGCTTCATGCCGGCCGACGAGGGTGACGCCCTCTGGGAGGCGGGGATGGACGCCGGGCTGGCCGTTCCTGGCGCGCCGTTCGTGGAGATCGGCAGCTGGTGCGGCAAGTCGTCGGTCTACCTCGGCGCCGCCGCCCGGGAGCGGGAGGCGGTGCTCTTCGCCGTCGATCACCACCGTGGCTCGGAGGAGAACCAGCCCGGCTGGGAGTGGCACGACGCCTCGCTCGTCGACCCGCACGCCGGGCAGATCGACACCCTGCCGGCCTTCCGGGCCACCATCCGGCGGGCGGGCCTCGAGGAGTCCGTCATCGCCGTCGTGGGCGACTCACCCGTGGTGGCCCGGCACTGGTCGACGCCGTGCGCCCTGGTGTTCATCGACGGTGGTCACGGTGCCGAGCCTGCCCACGCCGACTACGAAGGATGGTCGCCGAAGGTCGCCCCCGGGGGGCTCCTCGCCATCCACGACGTCTTCCCCGACCCCGCCGATGGCGGACGCCCGCCCTACGAGATCTACCTCCGGGCCCTCGACGACGGGTTCACCGAGGTCGGCATCACCGGGTCCCTGCGGGTGCTCCGCCGCTGACGAGCTTCCCCCGGGTGGCCGGACCGCCCTAGCGGGAGCCGTGGACGTGGTCGCAGAGGCGCTCCTCGCCGTCGGCGATGCGCCCGCCGGCGATGCCCTCGAGCGAGGCGAACGGCCCACAGCGGTGCGGCGCGATCCAGACGTGGATCATGGGGGTGCGGGGCCCGTCGATCAGCGGTGGTCGGCACGAGCCGTCGGCCTGCACGAAGCCTCCCACGCGGTGGGCGCCGGGCTCGGGGGTGTAGCAGAGGTCCTCGTGGACGTGCCACTGGATGAGGTCGCCACCGATGTCGGGGACGGTCTCGAGGGTCTCGCCCCGGGGGAGCATGTACATGGCGGCAACGAGGGTCTTCTCGGCTCCGTTCACCTCGTAGACGAGCGACTCGGGGAAGTCGGGGTTGAAGATGTGCTCGTCGTCGATGTACGACCAGTTGACGTAGTGCTCGTGGCCGGTGCTGCCGTCGCCGATCGATCGGAAGCCGTCGGCCTCTGCCACTGCGGGGTCGGCGTACTTCGGCAGGCGCTCGAGGGTGATGGCCACCAGTCGCTCCGCCTCGGCCACCTGCTCGGGGGTGACCCCGGGCATCCCTCCGAGGCGAAGGGGTAGGGCGGGGTCGTAGGGGCGGGCGTCGACGTGCTCGGACTCGGCGTGCGCGGGATCGTCGAGGTCGGTGTCGGCGTGCGCGGGATCGTCGTGGTCGTGCTGGCTGGCGAGCGCCATGCCGGGTAGGGCGGCGGCGATCAGCGCCAGCGTCGCCAGCGCGCCGGCCGGCCTGGTCAGCGCGGCAGGGGCGCCGGGGAGCACCTGGGCCGCGCACCCGACCAGGGCCACGAGGGCGAGGGCGGCGGCGATCACGTCGGCGGCTTGGGCCGTCTGGGCTCCGCCGAGGCCCTCGACGGCGCCGATGCCGACCGTGGTCACCGCCACCCAGGCGGCGATGGCGACCGTGGCGATGGCTGCGCCCGTCAGCGCGGTGCCCCGGTCCCGGCGGACCAGCCCCACCGCGCCCCAGCCGAGCTGGACGGCGGCGAGGACCGTGAAGGCCCACACCGCCTGTCGGTGCTCGCTGTGGGTGCCGGCGGTGACGGCGTGGACGGCGCCGGCGCCGAGGGACGCGATCGCCGCCAGCCGGAGCGAGCCGGTGCGCGACGAGGAGGGTGGGGTGGTGGGGTGCATCGGTGCTCCGTCGGCGGTGGCGCGCCATCGTACGCCCGGCGACGGTGCGGCCACCGGTCACCCCGACCGGTTGAGGTGTGCTCAGTCGGCGGGGTCGATGACGGGTTCGCTGGTGTCGACCAGCTCCGGGAGGGCGTCGTGGTCGACGAACAGCCCGGAGGCGGCGCTGGTCCGCGAGAGCGCGTCGACCGCCAGGACCACCGCGGCGCCCGTGTAGGTGGAGCGCTCGTCACCGGGGAAGTGCTTCATCTCGGTGTAGGACATCCCGGTGAAGTAGGCGCCGTCGTCGTCGCGCAGGTTCTGCACCCAGCGGAACAGGTCGTGGGCCTTGGCGACCTCGCCGACGCTCAGGTGGGCGAGCACGCACTCGCAGGTCTCCGCGGCCGTGACCCACTCCTTGTCGCTCACGCAGCGGGTGCCCTTTCCTTCGAGCACGAAGGTGTCCCAGCCCTCTCGCAGCCGCTCCTGCCCTGCCTCGCCGCTGACGGCGCCGGAGAGCACGGGGTAGTACCAGTCCATGGCCCAGCGGTCCTTCGGGGCGAAGGCCTCGGGGATGTGGGCGATGGCGTGGGCAAGGTTGGCGGCGGAGAGCTCCCAGTCGGGGCGCTCGTGGCCGAGGTGCTCGGCGATGGCGATGGCGCAGCGCAGGCTGTGGCAGATCGAGGACGATCCGGTGAGGAGGGCGAACGACCAGGGGGTGCCGTCGGTGTGGCGCGCCCAGAGGATCTCGCCGCGCGGGCGCTGCAGCCCGAGCACGAACCCGATGGCCCGCTCGACCACCGGCCACATCGCCTCGAGGAACCCACGGTCGCCGGTGAGGAGGTGGTGGTGCCAGACCCCCGCCGCGACGTAGGCGCAGACGTTGGCGTCGAGCTTGGCGTCCTCGATGCCGTCGGCGAGGTAGTACTGGTGCCAGGCACCGTCGGGCCGCTGCTCGTCGACGAGCCACTGGTAGGCCCGCTCGGCCGCTGCTGTGCGGCCGCCGAGGGCGAGGGCCATGGCGGCCTCGATGTGGTTCCAGGGGTCGGCGTGGCCTCCCGGGAACCAGGGGATCATCCCCGATGGCAGCTGGACCTCGACCAGGGAGTCGACGGTGGCGGCCACCTCGTCGGTGCTGAGGACCCCGTCGAGCGCGGGGAGGGGTGAGCGGGTCATGGGGCAACCTCGGGCTTGCGGGCGTAGAGCACGAAGCTCTTGCCGAGGACGGGGCTGAGGGCGCGCTCGGCGATGCGGGTGGCGAGCGGGCGCTCCACGATGTCCCACACGAGGAGCCGGTGCCAGGCGGCCACGAGCGGGTGGGTGTCGTTGGTTGGCCCCACAGCGCACTTCAGCCACCAGTAGGGGGTGTGCAGGGCGTGGGCGTGGTGGGCGCTTCCCGGCCGTAGGCCCGCCTCGCGGAGGCGGTGTCGGAGCGAGGCCTCGGAGTAGATCCGGACGTGGCCGCCCTCGACCGCGGGGGCGTGGTAATCGTCGGAGAGCGCCCAGCACACCTGCTCGGGCAGCCACGACGGGACGGTGACGGCGATGGTGCCGCCGGGCCGCAGCACACGGGTCAGCTCGGCGGCGGCAGCAGCATCGTCGGGGATGTGCTCGAAGACCTCCGAGGCGATGATGCGGTCGAAGGCGTCGTCGGGGAACGGGAGGCGCAGCGCGTCGGCGCCGATGGCGGCACCGGTGCCCCCGTCGAGCTCGCCCCCTTCGTCCATGGCCCCGAAGAGGCTGCGGACCTCCTTGAGCTCGGCCAGGTCGAGATCGGCGGCCACGACGTGGGCGCCCAGGCGGGCGGCCTCGAAGGCGTGGCGGCCGCCACCGCAGCCGAGGTCGAGGACCCGGTCCCCGGGGCGGAGGCCGAGCCAGTGGTAGCGGGCGGTCAGCATCAGACCGGGGTCGGGGCAGGTGTGGTGTCGGCGGCGCCGTGCATGGCGATGACCTCGCGGTACTGCTCGGCGGTGGCGGCGGCCGCCGACTCCCAGCTGTAGCGCTCGACGACCCGCGTGCGCCCGGCGGCCCCGATGGCGTCGCGGCGGGCGGGGTCGCCCAGCAGCTCGAGGATGGTGGTGGCGAGGGCGCCGGCGTCGGCCGGGGGGACGAGGGCGGCGGTGGTGCCGTCGTCGCCTACGACCTCGGGCAGTGCGCCTCCGGTGGTGGCCACGAGCGGCACCCCACAGGCCATAGCCTCGACGGCAGGCAGGGAGAACCCCTCGTAGAGCGAGGGGACGATGGCGAGCTCGGCCTCGGCGTAGAGCTCGACGATGCGCTCGTCGCTGATGCCGGTCGTGAAGTGCACGGCGCCGGTGAGGTCGAGCTGCTCGAGGGTGCGGGCCACCGGGCCCTCGGCGGTGGGCTTGCCGATCACCGTCAGCTCGGCGTCGGGACGTTCGGTGCGGATCTTGGCGAGGGCCTCGAGCAGGTGGACGAGGCCCTTCATGGGGACGTCGGCGGAGGCGGTGGTCATGAGGCGACCCGGCACCCGGGCCACCTCGGGCCGCGGCCGGAACAGCGCCGGGTCGACGCCGACGTTGACCACCCGAAGGCGGTCGGGCTCGATGCCGTGGCCGGACACGATGTCGCCGAGGGAGCTGTCCGAGACGGTGACGATGCGGGGCAGCTGCCTGGCCACGCGGCTCTGCATCCGGGTGAAGCCGTAGAAGCGGCGCAGGCTCAGCTTGCGGATGGCGCCGGAGGCGTGGGCCAGCTCGACCCGGCGGTCGACGGTGATGGGGTGGTGGATCGTGGCGAGGACCGGGATGCCGGCTCCCTTGGGCGCCGGGGCCTGGATGCCGAGCAGCCCGGTGCCGAGGCACTGGTTGTCGTGCACGATGTCGAAGTCGTGGCGCCGGGCCATGAGGGCCCGCTTGGCCCGGAGGCTGAACGTGTACGGCTCGGGGAAGGCGGCGGTGCACATCAGGGCGAACTCGACGACGTCGATCCAGTCCTTGAACTCCCGGGGCTTGGGGATCCGGAAGGGGTCGGGGTCGCGGTAGAGGTCGAGGCTCGGGAGCTTCTGGAGGGCGACGCGCTCGTCGAGGACCGGGTACGGGGGCCCGGAGAAGACCTCGACGTGGTGGCCCAGGTCGGCGAGCGCCTTGCTCAGGTGGCGGACGTAGACGCCTTGACCACCGCAGTGCGGCTTGCCCCTGTAGACGAGGAGGGCGATGCGGAGGGGCTGGTCGACGTTGGGCATGAAGGCAACATCCTTCGCCAACTCGACCACCCGGTCAAGTGCGGGGCGGCCGGGTCAGGCGGTGGTGGTCGTCCGCCAGGCGATCGTCGCCTCGGCGACCAGGGGATGCCCGGCGGTCACGACGGCGGGCATCAGGTTGAGGGCGTCTGGCGGGCCGGTCTGGGGCTCCACGCACACCGCATCGTCGGGCTCGTCGAACACCACCAGGTGGCCGGCACCCGAGTCGATGGTGAGCTCGAGGGCTCCCGGCCATCGCAGGACCGGGGGGCAGTGGAGGTCCGTGAAGCAGTCGTCCCAGGGGCGCCGGCCGGGTGGCACGAGGGTCCCGTCGGGGATGCCCTCCTCGTCTCGCTGCCACATCGCGCTGGCCTCGATGTGGAGCTCGGCCGGACCGCCCCGCTCGAGGCGGCGCCGCCACCAGGGATGCCAGCCGCACGAGGCGGGGAAGGCAGGCCCGTCGGTGTGGACCTCGAGGCGGAGGTGGAGGGCGCCCGGGGCGAGTCGCACGTGCTGCACCGCCCACCCGGGGAACGGCCAGCTCGCCCCCAGCCCGGTCCGCATCTCCACCGTGTCGGCACCGGCCGCCTCGACGGCCCAGGGGCGGGCGTACACGGTGCCGTGGATGGCGTGCGGCGGGAGGTCGATCGGCAGGCGCCACTCGGTGCCGTCGTGGTGGAAGCGGCCCCGGCGGACCCGACCGGCCCACGGCGCCATGGGGAAGCAGCCCTCCGCCATGGGGTTGGTGCCGTCCCCGGTGCGCAGCAGCTCGAGGCCGTCGACGGCGAGGGAAGTCAGCCGTCCGCCGCGGTCGGGGTCGACGGTGGCGCGGGACTCACCCGCGGCCAGCTGCAGCCTGTCGCCCACCTCGCCACCCTATGGCGCCTGACCGCATCCCGGTGACCCACGCGGCGGCGACGGCTGCCAGGGCGAAGGCGACCCACGGCACGTCGCCAGTGCGCCCGTAGGGGGTCAGGCCCCGTCTGGTCGCCACCATGCCCTCCAGGGCGACGCCCTCCCCGAGGTCGGACGCCACCGTCACCCGTCCGTCGGGATCGACGATGGCGCTGAAGCCGGTCGGTGCCGCCTGGACGATCCAGCGCCCAGTCTCGAGGGCGCGCAGCCGGGTCGCCCCGAGCTGGAGGGCTGGCATCTGGGTGGTGGAGTAGGAGGCGGCGTTGGTGGGGACCAGGATCACCTCGGCGCCGGCGGTCGTCGCCGACCGGGTGAGGTGGGCGAAGAAGACCTCGAACGACACCGCCACCCCGAGGTCGCCCGCCGGGGTGACGAGCAGCCCGATGCCCTCGCCCTCCAGGGCGTCGCGGGGGATGGGCGAGACGTCGGCGAGCCGCTCGACCAGGGGTCGGAACGGCACGTACTCGCCGAAGGGGACCCGCAGGTTCTTGTGGTAGCGGTCCACCGGCTCGCCGTCGGGCCCCCAGGCCGTGCTGACCACCCGGAACCGGTCGCCCACACCTTCGGCCGAGCCGACGACGAAGGTGGCCTCCCGCTGGCGTGCCAAGCGGCCCATGACCCGGCCGACCTCTGCGTCGGTGACGTCGCCCTCCACCTTCAAGATGTCCTCGGGCCACACCACCAGGTCGACGTCGCCCACCTCCTCGGTGATGGCGAGGTGACGCTCGAAGACCTCGGTGGACGACGTCTCGACGGCCAGGGTGCCCCGCTCGCCGCCGCCTTGGACCATGGCCACCCGCAGCTCGCCGGTGTCCGAGCCGTTCGGGGCGGCCCAGCCGCCCGCGGCGACGAGGGCGACGACGCCGAGCGCACCTGCCGCCGCTCGCCGGCCCTCGGGGCGCAGGGCCAGAGCGAGGGCGGTGCCGGTCAGCGCCACCAGGGCGGCCAGCAGGAGGGGGCCGCCGACCCGCACCGTCGTGGCGAGGGGGCCTCCCACCTGCGTCTGGGCCAGGGTGGCGATCGGGACGCCGCCGAAGGGCCAGATCCCGCGCAGCCCCTCCACCAGCACCAAGGTGCCCGGGATGCCGAGGAGCAGGGGCCACCGTCGTCCGGTCGCTGCGGGGACGGCGAGGACCCCCGCGGTGAGGATGGATGCCTCGATGACCACGGCGGCCACGAAGCCGGGGGCGCTGAACTCCGTCATCCAGAACAGCCCCGGGCCGAGGAACCCGGCGGCGGCGGCGGCCCCGACCGCCAGGCGCCCCCGCCAGGCCCGCCCCGCGACGGCGACGGCCAGGAGGCCGGTGCCGAGGAGGCCGAGGGGCCACCACCCGAACGGGGGCAGGGCGGCGGTGAGCGACGCTCCCCCGAGGAGGGCGACGAGCGCGCCGCGCCGGAGGTCGAGGTCGGCCATCAGGTCAGGATGATCGCCGTTCGCCGGGACGGAGGCCAGGCGGCGCGCCCCCGTTGGTCAGCCGGCGTCGTCGGACGCGGCGGGCTCGTCGGACTCGTCGGACGCGGCGGGCGCGGCGGGCGCGTCGGACTCGTCGGACTCGTCGGACTCGTCAGCGGCGCCGGCGCTGGTGAAGCCGGCGGGCGGGCCCACGAGGTCGAAGGTGACGACGTAGCGGTAGCGGGCCGACCCGGGCGGGTGGCAGGCGAAGATCGTCGCCGTCGGCTCCGGCGTCTGGTCGACGATGTAGAGCGCGTCGGGGGTGACCACGTCGGTGGCGTTCACCCGGTACACGAAGCGGCCCTGCTCGCCGGTGAGGATCATCTCGTCACCGATCTCGAGGCGGTGGATCTCGCGGAACGGCCGGGTCTTGGTGACGCGGTGGCCGGCCACGACGGTGTTGCCGGCCTGGCCAGGCAGGGCGGTGCCGGGCCAGTGGCTGGGCCCCCGGTCGATGCTGGTGAGGGCGATGCCCTGGTTCAGGGCCGCGTCGAGGCCGAGCTTGGGGATCTCGATGCGGCCGATGACGACGTGAGGCTCGGCGGCATAGGCCTCGGTCGGCGGCGCCTCGGGCTCCGACAGCTCGACGGGGACGACCTCGGGCACCGTGGTGGTGGTGGTCGTGGTGGTGGTCGTCGTCGAGGTCGTCGTGGTGGTCGGTGCCGCGGCCAGCACCACGTCGGGCGAGGCGGCGTCGACGGCAACGGAGACCACGCCGGCCAGGAGGACGAGGGTGGACGCGACCGCGAGCAGTCGCTGGTGTGTCCTGGTGGGGTACCGCCGCATTGGTGTTGCTTCTACCTCCGGTGGCCGGATCCCTACCCTCGGTGCCGATCTGGTCGCTGGACCGGTCGGGTGATGGCCTGGATCAGCGCCCGGCGTTGGGCTTGACGCCGTGGTTGGCCTTGGACTTGCGGGCCTTGATCTTGCGCTTGTTCGTCTTCTTCGACATAAGGAGCGCCACGCTATAGGGATGGTGTCCCCGCCACCCAGTCGGCTCCGCCCCTGCTCACGGCCGGGCCCTGATCCGGGCCAGCAGCTCCCCACCCGCGGCTCGGCGTCGGGTCTCCGGCGGGCACGCCGGTACCCTGCCGCCATGGAACGGATCGGCTTCGTCGGCCTCCCCAACGCCGGGAAGTCGTCCCTGTTCAACGCCCTGGGCGGACAGGCCCTGGCCGCCGCCTACCCCTTCGCCACCGTCGACCCGAACGTGGGCATCGCCGTCGTGCCCGACGACCGGGTGGAGCAGCTCGCCGAGCTGACCGGCAGCGCCAAGATCATCCACGCCACCGTCGAGTTCGTCGACATCGCCGGACTGGTCGAGGGCGCCCACCAGGGCGAGGGCCTCGGGAACCGCTTCCTGGCCCACATCCGCGAGGTCGACGCCATCACCTTCGTGTTGCGGGCCTTCACCGACGACGACGTGATTGGGCCCACCGACCCCCTCGAGCACCTGGCCACCGTCGAGACCGAGCTCGCCCTGGCCGACCTCCAGAGCGTCGAGGGCAAGGTCGAGCGCCAGCGCAAGGCCATGAAGCTCGACAAGTCGGCCACCCTCGCCACCGAGGTGGCGGCCCTCGACGCCGCCCTGGCCACGCTCTCGGAGGGGACGCCCATCTACCGCTCGTCGATGTCGGCCGAGCACCGGGCGGCCCTTCGGCCGTGGTTCCTGCTCACCAACAAGCCGGTGCTCGTGGTGCTGAACCTCGGCGAGGACCAGCTCGCCGACGCCGACGCCGTGGCCGCTCCCGTCCGTGAGGCCTTCGGTGTCGGGGCCGAGGTGCTGCCCATGTGCGTGCAGCTCGAGGCCGAGGCCGCCCAGCTGCCACCCGAGGAGCGCCGGGAGCTCCTCGACGCCTACGACCTCGGGGAGGGCGCCGTCACCCGCCTCATCCAGTCGGCCTACCGCCTCCTCGGCCGCCGGACCTACTTCACCACCGGTCCCGACGAGACCCGCGCCTGGACGTTCCGCGCCGGGGCCAAGGCGCCCGAGTGCGCCGGGGTGATCCACACCGACTTCCAGAAGGGGTTCATCAAGGCCGAGTGCATCCACTGGGACGACCTGCTGGAGGTCGGCTCGTGGAACAAGGCAAAGGAGGTCGGCAAGCTCCGCATCGAGGGCAAGGACTACGAGGTGGTCGACGGCGACGTCCTCGAGTTCCGGTTCAACGTCTGAGGCCGGGCGTGCCCTGGCTGCTGCGGGACGGGGAGGTGCTGGCCCCGCTGGAGGTGGCGTCGACCGTCGGTGCGCGCACCCGGGGCCTCCTCGGGCGCGACGGGATCGAGGGGGCGCTCCTGCTGCGCCCGGCCACGTCGGTCCACACCCTCGGCATGCGCTTCCCGATCGACGTGGCCCATTGCGACCGCGACCTGGTGGTCCTCGACGTGGTGCGGGGCATGCGGCCGTGGCGGTTGGGCGCCCCACGGCGGCGCTGCCGGGCGGTGGTCGAGGCCGAGGCGGGTTCGTTCGAGCGGTGGCGCCTCGCCCAAGGCGACCGCCTGGAGGTGACGTGACGGCGCCCGGTGTGCTCGTGCTGGTGGCCACGCCCATCGGCAACCTCGGGGACCTGTCACCGCGGGCGACGGCGACCCTGGCCGAGGCCGACGTGGTGCTCTGCGAGGACACCCGCCGCACCGGGCGGCTGCTCGCCGCCGCCGGCGTCTCGGCCCGGCGCCTGGTGGCGGTCCACGACCACAACGAGGCCCGTCAGGTGGCGGGGGTGCTCGAGCGCCTGCGTGCCGGTGAGGTGGTGGCCGTGGTGTCCGATGCGGGCATGCCCGGCATCTCCGATCCCGGCGAGCGCCTGGTGCGGGCGGCGGCCTCGGCCGGCTTCGAGGTTCGGGTCGTCCCCGGAGCCTCGGCGGCGGTGGCCGGGCTGGTGGCCAGCGGCATGGCGACGGGGCGCTTCGTGTTCGAGGGGTTCCTGCCCCGCAGCGGTGCCGGTCGCCGGGAGCGGCTCGAGGCCCTCGTCGGGGAGCGGCGGACGATGGTGCTCTACGAGGCGCCGCACCGCCTGGTGCGGACCCTCGTCGACCTGGCGGAGGTGCTCGGACCCGAGCGAGGGGTGGCGCTCTGCCGTGAGCTGACCAAGCTGCACGAGGAGGTGTGGCGAGGATCGCTGGTCGCGGCGGTGGCCAGGGCCGACGAGGTGGTGCCGCGCGGCGAGTACGTGGTGGTGGTGGAGGGCGCGCCGGCGCCCGAGGCGGCCGGCGACGACGACCTGGTCGCCGCCGTCGAGGCCCGGGTGGCCGACGGCCTCTCGACGCGCGACGCGGTGGCCGAGGTGGCGTCGGTCTACGGGGTGTCGAAGCGCCGGGTCTACGACCTGGCCACCGGCAGGTGAGGGGCAGGGGCTCGGGCCCTCGGCCCCGCGTTTGTGTCACACCCCCTCCGTAGGGTTCGGGCATGGAGATGAACGTTGCCGTGCTGATCGTGGTGGCGGGCCTCGGGGCCGTCGGTGGAGGCCTGGCCGTCGCCCTCGTCCTCGGCCGCCGGCCCGGAGGCTCGCCGTCGGCCGGCGTGGTCGACACCGTCGTGGCCGTAGCCGACGAGCGCCTCGGCGCCACCACGGGCCTCCTCGACGCCCAGCTGCGGGCCATGGGCGACCAGCTCAGCCGGGTCGGTGACGCCGTCAGCCGCCAGCAGGGAGAGCTCAGCGCCCAGCGGGCCGCCACCATGGAGCTGTCGTCCACCGCTGCCGCCCTGCGGGAGGTGCTGGCCAGCCCCCAGTCCCGCGGCCAGTGGGGCGAGCGCATGGCCGACGACGTGCTCCGGGCCGCGGGGATGGTCGAGGGCGTCAGCTACGTGCGCCAGCGGGCCATCGGCGCCGGCACCGTCCCCGACGTCACCTTCCTGCTCCCCGGCGACCTCGTGCTCCACCTCGACGCCAAGTTCCCCATCGACGCCTACGTCCGGTGCCTCGATGCCGGCACCGACCACGAGCGCGACCACCACCGTGACGCCTTCCTCCGCGACGTGCGGGCCCGGGTCCGCGAGCTGCGGGGCCGGGGCTACGTCGACCCTGCTGCCGGCACCCTCGACTTCGTCCTGTGCTTCATCCCCAACGAGAGCGTCTACGCGTTCATCCACACCCACGACACCGGCCTGGTCGACGAGGCCCTCGCCCAGCGAGTGGTCCTGTGCTCGCCGCTCACCCTCTTCACCGTGCTCGGCGTGATCCGCCAGTCGGTCGAGGCCGTGAACCTGGCCCGGACGTCCGACGAGATCCTCGCCCTCCTCGGGGCCTTCGGCGGGCAGTGGGAGCGCTTCTGCGCCTCCCTCGACAAGGTCGGGCGGGCCGTCGACACGCTCGAACGGGCCTACGGCGAGGTGTCGGGGACGCGCCGGCGGGCGCTCGAGCGCCCCCTCGACCGCATCGACGAGCTCCGGCGCCAGCGGGGCATCGAGCCGGCCGAGGCCGCCCACGGCGACGACCTTCGCCTCGTCCGGGGTGCCGAGGGGTAGAACGGGTTGACGCCCGTCCATCCTCCTACACCCCGCCCGAGCACCCCGCCGGCACCGTCCACGCCACCAGGGCCCTCTACGACGAACACACCGCCCGGGCTCACCGACCCAAGGACACCCTCAGGACCGAGATCTCAGATGCCGCTTGACGGCTACGAGCGCTGGAATGTCTGAGATGTTCTCTCCGGGAGCCGCCACGGTGCCGTCACCGACGTCGTAGGTGCGGTCGACCTGGGCGATGGTGGACGCGTTCTGCTCTGCGAGCAGAACGCTGGTGCCGGCATCCCGGAGAGCGTCGAACGCCGTTTCTCGCACGCCGGGTGCCAACCCGGTAGCCAGTTCGTCAGCGAGGAGGACCCCAGGCCGGGTCACCAGCGCCCGGGCCAACGCCAGCATCTGTTGCTCACCGCCCGAGAGCGTCCGAGCGTCCTGCGCCCGCCGTTCAGCCAGGCGCGGGAACACGGCGTAGACGCCGCCGAGTGAGTCGCTGCCACAGTTCGTCCGGTGGGGCCGGCCGAGGAGTGCCACCCGCAGGTTCTCCTCGACGCTCAGGGTGGGGAAGAGGTGTCGTTCCTGCGGGACGTGGACGATGCCCGAGCGCGCGCGCCGCCACGTCGGCCACCTGGTGATGTCGACACCGTCGAGGCGGACGAGTCCGCCGCGAGCGGTGAGTCGTCCCGCCAGGGTGCGCAGCAGCGCGGTCTTCCCCGCACCGTTGCTCCCGACGAGTGCAACGAACTCGCCCGGCTGCACCTCCAGCTCGACGTCGCGCAACACGACTCGGCGTCCGTACCCGACGCAGAGACCGTGCACGACGAGGTGGCCGTTGTGGTTCACCGGTTCGTCTCCGTTGCCGGGTGATGGGATTGGCCATCGTCCGCTTCGACGATCCGGCCGTGGTCGAGGGTGTAGACGCGATGGCACAACGCGTCGATGAAGCTTGGATCGTGGCTCACCACGAGCATGCCCGTGCCCGAGGCCCTGACCTCCTTGAGCACCTCCACGAGCCCAACGATCTCCGCTCGACTCAAGCCGGTGGTCGGCTCGTCGAGCAGGAGTATGGATGGCTGCCGGGCGAGCACCGAGGCCACCTCCACGAACCGGGCGGAGCCGAACGGCACCTCCTCGGTGGCGACGTGCGCGCACGCCGCCACCCCAAGGTCGCCCAGCAGTTGCTCGCCGCGAGCGCGTAGGTCGGCCTCGCCACGTCGCCAGCGCCATGGGGCGGTCAGCGGATCGAGCACCCGGTACGGCTGCGGCATCGCCGCGCCCGTGCAGAGGTGGTCGAGACACGACAGGTCTGAGGCGAGGCCGAGGTGTTGGAAGGTGCGTCCGAGTCCCAGCCGAGCCCGCCGATGCGGGGCGAGGTCGGTGATCGGCCGACCGTCCCACAGAACCCGGCCCTGCAGGGGACGAATGAATCCGGAGGCGACATCGACCAGCGTCGTCTTGCCGGCGCCGTTCGGGCCGACGAGCCCTACGACCATCCCCGGCGGCACGGCGATGGAGGCGTCGTCGAGAACGACGAGGGAGCCGTAGGAGACTCCAACCCTCTCGACCACGAGACCGCCCGAGTTCGTCCTCATGCTGAGCGGTGGGGCGTGGCGGTCACGTCGGTCTCGGCGTCGTCGCGACGTGAAGGGGCTTCACCGCTGCGCTCGACGGCGTGACGGAGCGCACGGAGGTGATCCGCCAAGAGCAGGCCCGTACCGAAGACGATGAGCCCCAGCCCCCCGATGCCACCCGAAATCAGCTCCTGGGTCTGTATCCAGACCTGGTCGGTGTTGCCGGCGTGGTACCAGGCGAGAGCAATCGCGCCGAAGCCCAAGGCGATGGCCGTGGCCCCGAGAGCGGTGAGCGGCCGCAGCGTCGACCACCTGCGGCGTCGGCCGGCGCCATCCAGCACTGCTGGGACTGATTGCCACGGTGATGGCCTGCGTTCCATGAGATTCCTCCATGCCTCGTTGAGCCCTCCTGGGAAGTGCACGAGCACCAAGAGCAGCAACAGTGGTCCGCCATAGGCGGCTACCGGTCCGGTCAGTGGGTTCAGGGCTGGAATGCCCTCGAACAGGAACGCCGCGCCGGCGACGGCCAGCACGGACCCCGCCCCGGCGACGACGGCGACGATGAACATGTCAAAGGCCAGGGCGAGCGGGAAGCTCTGCGATCCGACGGTACCGACCCAGATGACGGTGAGACCGCCGGCGAGACCGGCGAGCGCACCTGCGACCAGATACGCCGATGCGATGGCGAGGCGGGGGTGGATGCCGGCGGCCGCCGCGCCGGCGGGGTTTCTATGAGACCAGCGGATCCGACGGCCGAGCTCTGAAGAGCCCAGCGCCGCGGTCGCCGCAAACGCCAACAGGGTGAGCACCACGAGCGGCACCCAGAGACTACGGCTGGATCCGAACCGCAGTACCAGCAGCTCCGGGGCGGGAACGGTCACGGTCCCCGCCCCGACGAGCAGTGGGTTGGTGAAGAGGTACCGGTCGGCGCCCAGCGCGATGGCCAGTGTTGCCACCGTCACCGTGTAGGTGGAAGCACGAGAGCTGACGGCGGCCAAGACAGCGCTCACCATGACGCCGACGACGACAGCGACGGGCACCAGGTGCAGGGATGATGTGTTCCAGGCGTCTGCCAACCGGGCGACGACGAACGCAGGAACACCGATCGACGCGGCGTGAGCGAGCGAGAACTGGCCTGCCCAGTGGACGAGGACGTGCAGGCCCAGGACCCCGACGGCGAAGATCAGCACCAGGCCCAGGTCGAACACGAGCGACTCGCTCGCGACAGCAGGGACGGCCAGCAACGCAACAGTCGCCGCGACCGCGCCTGACCATCGTGCACCGGCCACCCTGACTGGGCGTTCGGATCGCGCTCGTCGGGCGGCAAGCGAAGCGCCGAGCGCGGCCACGGCTCCTGCAACGAGCGCGCCCGCCGGCAGCAGCTGCCAGGGCGGGGTGTTCACCAAGGGGGCCACGGTTGCCGTGATGCCGCCGACGGTCGAGGCATCGGATCCCGAGGGCGGTGCGGCCGACTCGACAACGTCGTCGGCACCGCGAGAGGAACCGGACGTGGCTCCCACTGAACCACCCGCGGGGGTCGACGGGGATGCCGGCGCGATCGGGGGAGCGGTGGCCGACGACTGCGTGGTCGGAAGCGAGTCGACCGGAGCGGTATCGGCGCCTGAAGGAGCTCGCTGGGGCACGGTGGAGGCCGTGGTGGTCACCACGGTGGTCACCCGCGGGTCGAACGAGACCCGGAACGTGGCGGCCGCTGGTCGGGGGTCGGTGGCGTCGGGGAAGATGGCCAAGCCGTGCGCCGCCAGCTCGGGCTGGTCGAGGAACGGGCGCAGGTCAACGGACCAGAGGCCGTTGGGTGACCGCACCGCGAACGTCTGGATCCTGCAGTCGGACTCGGGCGCGCTCGCGGGGTCGATCCGGCCGGTGCTCTGGAGCGGCGAGGTCAACGCGCACACCGAAATCGCTGCGTTGTCGGGAGACAGCTCGTCGCCGCCTTCGGCCAGCTGGAGCACCGCGGAGTCGACCGCATCGGAGAGAAGACCGTCGATCTCGATCCGCACGAAGGTCCGGGCATGCTCGCTGCCTGAGCGGGCCACGTAGAGCAGCTCGTCATCGGCGAGCAGGAGCGGTAGCTCACCGGTCAGCGACCACGCCTGGGCCCGGATGATCGAGGCGTCCTCGTCCGCTCGTGCCGGCGCCCAGAACAGGCCGAGGGCGAGCAGGAGCGCTGCCACCTTCCCGAGTCGCATCACGGTCAGGCGCTTGCCGCCGCTCACAGGTCCGCCAGAGCGACGCGCCCAGGCCTCAGGAGCACGAGCGCCACCAGCACCACTGCGAGCGCGGCCTCTGTGGCCCCCGGAGCGCTGATCTCGTACTGGACGGTGCTTTCGAGCACACCCAGTCCGATGGCGACGAGCATGCCGGCAGCGGGTCGACTGAGCCCGCCGACGAGGGCCGCCACCAGGGCGCGCATGGTGATGGATGTCATGAAGAACACGTGGAACACGACGAGGGACGAGATCAGCACTCCCCCGAGGGCGGCGAGCGCACCCGCCAAGGCCCAAACGCCGAAAGCGATTCGGTCCACGGGTAGCCCGAGCTCGGTGGCGCCCACAGGTTCAAGCGCGATGGCGCGCAGGCGGAGGCCCAGGTCGGTGTAGCGGTCGACGAGGAACCACGCGGCCATCAGCGCGAGCACGGTGCCCAGCACCAGGAGCTGCGTCATCGAGACGGTGATGCCTGCCGCCGTGAACGCGTTTCCGGTGACGAGGGGTTCGACACCTTGCGGCCTGGTGCCGTAGCTGCGGCTCGCGACGGTGAGCAGCAGGGCGGCTACGCCGATGGTGGCGACCATCCGGCTGGGGCCGGCGGGTTCGAGGTGCCGGATCACCAACGCATAGGTGAGGCCAGCGACGGCGGCGGAAAGAGCGACGGCGACCACCATCGCCACCACGAGCGGTAGACCAGCGCCCCACAGGGACACGAAGACGAATGCCCCGATCAAGCCCGTTTCCCCGTGGGCGAGGTTCAGCACCCGTGAGCCCCGATGGACCAGCACGATCCCGAAGGTGAACAGCGCGTAGATTGCACCGACGAACACCCCGTTGATGACGGCGGTAGCCATGGGCGCTGCTGCCTAACCGAACTGCTCGGCTGCCGGACCGAGGCTCTTCCACGCCCAGTCCGGGCGGCAGCAGACGACGGGGAAGACTGCCGAGGTCCCGATGTAATCGCCTGGACCCCAGGTGATCGGCGCGTCCACCTGGTTGTCGTAGTTCTCGATCGACTCGATGCCGGCGAAGAGCGATGCCCGGGTGTACGGGGCTGACGCCTCCAGCACGCGGCCGATGACCAGCCCGTAGCCATAGGTGAAGAAGTGGTCTCCGTCGAAGGCCCGCTTCCGACGGCCGTGCTTGTCGGCGAGACGGGTGAACTCCGGAAACGCGGGGCTGTCGATGGTGGCGTAGATGCGCACCCCGCTGACCCCCGACATGAGATCGCGGGCAGCGGCGGCGAGGAAGTCGAACGTGTAGCCCATGCCCGTGAACTCGGGCTGGTAGCGCATGGCCCGCGCATCCCGCAGGATCCCGAGCACCTCGGCGGTCACGAACATGGTCACGATCTCGGCGCCGGCCTCGCGCAGCCGCTGCAGCTCGGGCACGAACGAGGTCTGGTTGAACTCGACGGATTCGATGCCCACGACGTCGAGCCCGTGGGCCGCGGCGTCATCGACGAAAGCATCTGCCGTGGCCTTGGTCTGGAGGCCGTTGAGGACGATGACGCCGACGGGGTGCCTGCGGCCGTCCAAGCGGTGCTCGACGAACGAGGCCAGCGCTCGCCCCACGTCCTCGGCGTTCGCAGTCACGGAGTAGGAGTGCCGCCACCTGCGGTAGAAGGGCTCGGCGCTGGCGAAGTAGAGCGATGGGAAGCCGTTGCGGTCGAGGCAGTCCGTCGCGGTGATGACCGCGTCGATCCCGATGGCGAGGAACGCGAGGTGGCTTCCGTTCGACAGCACTTCCTTGCAGGCCGACACGCCGCCGGCAGCGCTCTCTCGGTGGTCCACCTCCTTGATGACGACCGGTCGGCCCAGGATGCCGCCCTGCCCGTTGATCTCGTCGAGCCAGGCGTAAAGCCCGTTGAGCGCCTCGGAGATGATGGAGCCGTACGGCCCGCTGAACCCGGCTACGTAGCTGACGACGACGGGTTCGCCCGGAGCGACGGCTCCTTCGGGTAGCGGTCCGGCGGACCCTCCCGCTGCGGGCCCGGTCGTGGCGGAGCCGTCGCCGGGCCGCCCGCTCGCCGCCCCCGAGTCCGCAGCGCCGCTCGTCCCGGCACCGTCCTCCGACGGCGGCCCCGCGGTGGCCGTTGCGGGACCCGCTGACTCGTCCTCCAGCGAAGGGCCCACAGCGGCCGGTGACGTCGCATCGCTGACCGCGGGGTCGGCGAGCGAGGAGGTGCCGTCCGCCGTCGACACACCGTTGCGGGGCGTGTTCACCGAGCACGCGGTAAAGACCAGCGCTAGTGCTAGTGCGACGGCGGTGATCGTCCGGCCACGCCCGATCCACCGGTCCGCTCCGCCCACCGCAGTCACCCCCACTGCCCAAGACCGCCCGACTGGGCCGAGTTCCCGTTCACCCTAAACGCGCCGTTTCCGCCTGTCATGGGAAAGCGCGCCGGTTGCGACGTACCGGGGACATAATGAACCCATTCCATTTGCCGACGGCAGAGTGGGGACATGGGCGGGTCATCGACGCGAGACGACGCCCCCGCACCCGCGGGATCCGAGGGCATGGCATGGGCGGGCACCGTCGACATCACGGCGTTCGTGGCGGATCTCGTCGGTTCGACGTCGCTCGGCGAGCGTCTTGACGTCGAGGATCTGGCCGCCGTGGTCGGCGCCGCGGTCGCCGCAGTGGTCCTGGCGGTCGAGTCCCACGGTGGCGAGGTGCTGCAGCTGGCTGGCGACGGCGTGATGGCCCGGTTCGTCGGCGGGGACGCTGCGGCGATGGCGGCGGTGCGAGCGGGAGTGGCCGCCAGCGACATGGTCATCGAACAGGGTGGGACCGAACGCGATCGGATTGCGGTGCGCGTGGGGATCGAATCCGGGATCGTCGATGCGGCAGCCGAGCTCTTCGATCTGGCCACTGCCTTGGAGGCCGCGGCCCCGGCCGATGGTGTGCTCGCCGGCCGGGTGGTCCGGCGGCGCCTGAGAGGTCAGCTCGATTGGCAGCGGGGAGACGACGTCTCCGCACCCGACGGTTCGTCGATCCCATCATGGCGACCTCGCCTCGCTGTCGACGTCTCGGCGCCGTCCGTCGCAGCGACCGGTGACGCCGACCGATCGACGGAGGGACACGAGGAGCGGAAGGTCATCGCTGCGCTGTTCGTGGCCACGCCCGCGGATGGATCGCATGGCGATCCCGCTGCGGTGGAGGTTCGACGGATCATCGACCGGTACGAGGGCACAGCACGCACGCTCACGGGCGGCGTCACGGTGGCGTTCTTCGGGGTGCCCGCGCACGAGGACGACGCCGAGCGCGCCGTACGGGCCGGGCTCGAAGCCCTTCATGCGGCGCCGGGCATCCGCGCTGGCGCCACGGTGGGGCCTGCGGCGCTGGTTCTGCACGGCGCTGGCCACCACGTCGAGTTCACCGCACTGGGCGACGTGATGAACACCGCAGCACGCCTCATGGCCGCAGCCGGGAGCGGCGAGCTCCTCTGCCACTTGGGACTGTACGAGCGCGTCCGCCATCTCTTCGCTGTGGCCGACCAGCGACAGCTCACGCTGAAGGGCAAGGCGGAGCCGGTCGACGTGGTGGTAGTCGGGCACGAGCGCGGCCGATCTGTGCTCGCCGCCCGCGAAGCGCCACTGGTCGGCCGCCATCGCGAGGTCTCCCACTTGGAGTCCTGGATCGAAGCGGCATTCGCCCGCGGAAGCGGCATCGCGGTGGTCGAAGGAGACGCAGGGGTGGGCAAGAGTGCGGTGCTGGCAGAGGTCTGCGCGAGTGCCGCGGCGCACGGGGCGGACGTACTGGCGGCCGCGACTGCGTCACACGCGCGCACCCTTCCCTATTGGCCACTGCGCCACGTCGCTGCCGCGCTGCTCGACGACGACCGGAGCACGACCGGCCACGCTCAGCGGAACGGCCTGGCCCTCGTCGCTGGGCGGGTGCGCCCGGAAGGAAGCGGTGCCGCGTACGGCGGGTCGGCCGACGTGCTCCACGAGCAGGCGGTGCAGGCGTTGGTGGGCACGTTGCGCGACCACAGCATCCGACAGCCCGTTCTGGTGGTGGTGGAGGACCTCCACTGGGCGGATCCCTGGACCGTGGCCGCGCTCGAGGCCGTGGCCGCCGTCATACCGGTGCTGGTGACGCGGCGACCGGTGACCGACCACGCCTCACAGGATCTCGTCGATCGCGCCCGCGCAGCTGGCACGGTGCTCGGGCTGGAACCGCTCTTGTCAGGACAGGACCGTGCACTGCTCGACGCGTTCTTCGGTCGAGCCGTGCTCCCCGCGGACCTGGAGGAGCAGATCCTGGAGCTGGCCGACGGAAACCCCTTGTTCCTCAGCGAGCTGTGCCGTCACCTGGTGGGCCAGTCGGCCGTCGTGCGCGACGCTGCCGGCTGGCGGTTCAACAAGATCGGCGAACTCGACCTCCCCGACACCGTGCAGCGGGTGGTCCTCGCTCGTGCCGACCGACTGACACCATCGGTCCGAGCCGTCCTCGATGCCGCCGCCGTGGTCAGCGAAGGCCTCGACCTCCAGGTTCTGCACCACATCGTCGACGAAGACTCGACCGAGCCGGCGCTGGACGAGCTACGCCGAGCGGCGCTGCTCGGCCACGACGGGCAACGGGTCTGGTTCACGCACGCGGTTGTCGCCGAGGCCATCGCCTCGACGATGCTGCGACGGGACCGTCGGCGCATCCACGCCCGGGCTGCCCGGGCGTTCGCGGAGCTGCGGGCCGACGTTCCCGACCTCTGGGGCACGCTGGCCTGGCACGCCGCCGAGGGCGGCGACGCCGAACTGGCCTTCCGCTACGCGGAGCCGGCGGCCGAGCACGCCACCGCGCGGCTGGCCTTCGAACAAGCGGCCCGCCACTACGAGCTCGCCCTGCGTGTCGGCGCCGAAGTCGGCGTCGCGCCCGCTCACCGCGTCGGGCTGCTGCTGGCCCTCGGGCGGGAGCGGCACGCCGCTGGGCTCCTGGCTGGAGCGTTGGGCGCGTACGAGCAGGCGGCAGAGCTGGCCGTGCAGTTGGGCGACCGGCACGGTCTGGGCGTCGCGGCCCTGGGCCACGAGGCGGCCTACTTCGCCACCCGTCGCCCGCGCTCGGGAACCTCAGGTGCGCTGCTACGTCGTGCCTTGGATCTGGTCGACGATCCCACGTCCCGCGCCCAGATCCTCGGCGCGCTGGCGACCGATCGGGCCTTCGCTGGGGAGGAGGCCGAGTCGAAGCGGCTCGCCGATGAGGCGCTCGCACTGGCCCGGTCGCTGGATGACCCGGGCGTTCTGCCTGGAGCTCTGCACGCATGGCGAATGACGCGGGGCGCACCCGACGAGACCGGCGAGCGGCTGCTCGCCACCATCGAGATGGAGGACGCGGCGACGCAGGCCCGAGATGGTGCGATGGCGCTCGAGGCGGGTCGATTGCGGTTGCTCGACGAGCTCACGCTCGGACAAATGGCCGCCGCGCACGCCACCATCCACAGAGTTGAAGCGCTCGCGGAGGGCTTGGGCCAACCGCGATATCTCTGGTATCCGGCCATGTGGCGGGTGATGTGGCACCTGCATCGCGGTGAGCTCGAGGACGCCGACGAGTACATCGAAGCGTTTCGCGAAGAGGGCCGCCGGCGTCGCTATGCCGATACCGAGCACGTGTACGCCGGCCAGCTGTTCCTACTGCGACGTGAGCAGGGCCGGTGCCGGGAGGTGGATCCGCTGATCCAGACCGCTCGCCGACGCGGCGACGCCGTGGTCCCCTACCGCTACCTCCCAGTCGCTGCCGCGCTCGACGCGGAGCTGGGCCGTACCGCCGAGGCTCGAGACCTCCTGGACTTCTACGTGGCTGAGGACTTCTCGCAGGTACCGCCCGACCAATCGGCGGGCATGGTGGTCGCCGTGCTCGCCGATGCCTGCGCGGCGACCGGCCACCGCGCTGGCGCCGAGGGCCTCTACCACCTGGCGAGACCGTGGCGGGACCAGCACATCGTGGTCGGTTCGGGAGCCGTGTGCATCGGCGCCGGTGCACACGTCCTGGGTGTCCTGGCGGCGGTTCTGGGCAGGTGGACGGACGCCGCTGACCATCTGCGTGAGGCCTACGAGGCCAACCACGCTGCCGAGTCCCCGCTGCTCGCCGGGCACAGCGCCACCGAAGCCGCACTGGCGCTGCACCGGCTCGGCGAGGCGCACGAGGCGAGGCGCTACCTGTCGCTCGCCCACACCCACGCGACACATACGAGCTCCGTGCGGCTCGCCCACCGGATCGCTCACGCGCAACGCGCGCTGTGGAGCGACGACCCGACCCGGACCTCGCAGTCCGATCCATCAACGCAGGAGGAGAACTGATGCTCGACCTCGACACCGCCCGGCGCACCATCCACCGCGACATCAACGCAGCCCGCGACACGCTGTCAGCGCTCGACCCCAGACGTTGGGACGCGCCCACCGAGCTCCCCGGCTGGACCGTGCGGCACCTGGCCCGTCACCTCGTTTGGGGGCAGTCGCTCCAGGCGGCGGCGTGGGAGCGCCTGCACCGGGGCGACACGGACGTGTTCGTGCCCCCCGAGACCGACAGCGTCGACCCGACGGTTCTGGTGGGGGAGCTGGAAGCGGCCCACACGGCGTTCATGGACGCGCTCGACGCCGTGGAGGAGGAATCCATCGACGCAGCATGTCCCATGCCGTACGGCGCGCTGCCAGGGCGGTTCGTGCTGCAGGTGGCGGCGATGGAGGCCGGCATCCACCGCTTCGACCTCGACCGGGCGCTCGATGCCGCCCACGGCCTGTCCACCGACACCGTCCAGGCCGCGAGCACCGTGCTCGCAAGCATGCTGGGGACCCTGGGCTCGGCCGGCGAGTCACCCAAGGAGCCGACGAACGTGCACATCCGGGGTGACCGCTTCACCGTGGATCTTGGCTGGTCCGACGGTCAGTGGCAACCGGCGGAGGTCGACGGCACCAACATCACGTTCTCAGGCAGCGACGAGGCCCTGGTCCTGTTGGCGTTGGGCCGGCTGGATGCAGCCGAAGCCGACGTGATGGTCGAGGGCTCGGAGGACCCGGGGGCGTTCAAGCGGTGGTTCCCCGGCCCGTAGGATCGGCACCCGTGGCCGACCCCTTCTACCTGACGACGCCGATCTACTACGTCAACGACGCGCCCCACGTCGGCCACGCCTACGCCACCGTCAACGCCGATGCCATCAGCCGGTGGCACCGCCTGCTCGGTGACGACGTCTTCTTCCTCACCGGCACCGACGAGCACGGCCTGAAGGTCGCTCAGTCGGCCGAGCAGGCCGGTGTCACGCCCCTGGAGCAGGCCGACCGCAACGCCGCCCACTTCCAGGAGGCGTGGGACCTGCTCGACATCTCCCACGACGACTTCATCCGCACCACCGAACCCCGCCACCACGCCGCGGTCCAGGCGCTGCTCGGGCAGATCCACGAGCGGGGCGACATCGAGCTCGACACCTACGAGGGCCCGTACTGCGTCTCGTGCGAGGCCTACTACACCGAGGCCGAGCTGGTGGAGGGGCGCTGCCCCGTCCACCCCTCGAAGCCGATCACCATCCTCGAGGAGGAGAACTACTTCTTCCGGCTCAGCCGGTACACCGACCGTCTCGTCGAGTGGCTGGGGCAGGATCCCAGCCCGGTGCAGCCCGACGCCAAGCGCAACGAGGTGCTGGGGTTCATCCGCCAGGGCCTCGAAGACGTCTCGATCACGCGCACCTCGCTCGACTGGGGCGTGCCGGTGCCCTGGGCGCCGGGGCACGTGTTCTACGTCTGGTACGACGCCCTCATCAACTACGCCACGGCCATCGGCTTCGGCACCGACGAGGAGCGCTTCGAACGGTGGTGGCCGGCGGCCCACCACCTCATCGGCAAGGAGATCATCCGGTTCCACTGCGTGTACTGGCCGGCGATGCTGATGGCTGCCGGCATCGACCCTCCGCATCACGTGCGGGTCCACGGGTGGCTCCTGCTCGGAGGCGAGAAGCTGTCCAAGACCGAGCACGGTCCAGCCCGGCTCACCGAGATCTCGCCGGCGCGGCTGGTCGACGACTTCGGTGTCGACGGCGTGCGCTACCACCTCCTGCGCGACGTCACCCTCGGTGCCGACGGCGACTTCTCCTACGAGGCCATGCTCGCCCGCCACAACGCCGACCTGGCCAACAACCTGGGCAACCTGCTGAGCCGGGTGGCGACGGTCGTGGGCAAGAAGTGCGACGGTCGGGGCCCGGCACCCGACCCGGCCAGCCCCCTCGCCGCCGTGGCGGCCGAGGCCTACGCCGCGACCGCTGACGCATGGGACCGCTTCCAGCCCTCGGAGGCGCTCGACGCCACCTGGCGGCTCATCCGCGAGGCCAACGCCCACCTCGAGGCCAACGAGCCGTGGAAGGCCGATCCCGGTCCCGCCGTCGACGCCGTGCTGGGCGACGCCCTCGAGGTGCTGCGCATCGTCGCTGTCCTGGCCACGCCGGCCATGCCGTCCACGTGCCGCGAGGTCTGGCGGCGCATCGGCCTCGACGGGGACCCGGCGGACGAGCGGGTGCCGGCTTCCGCGACCTGGGGGGGCTACCCGGGCGGGCTGCCCGTCGAGAAGGGCGCGCCGCTGTTCCCCCGCCTCACGTCGGCCTAGGAGGCTGGTGTGTGGACCGACGCCCACTGCCACATCCCCTATGAGGGGATCGGCGAGGAGGTGGTGGCCGAGGCCCGTGCCGCCGGGGTCGGGCGGTTGGTGTCGGTCGGCACCGACCTCGCGCAGTCCAGGGCGGCCATCGAGGTGGCCCGGCGCCACGAGGGCGTGTGGGCGACCGTGGGTGTGCACCCCCACGACGCCGCCGGCGGCATCGACGGCATCGAGGCGCTGCTCGGCGAGTCCGAGGTCGTGGCGGTGGGGGAGTGCGGCCTCGACTACCACTACGACCACTCCCCACGCGACGTGCAGCGCCGGGTCTTCGCCGAGCAGATCGCTCTGGCCCACGCCCACGACCTGGCCCTGGTGATCCACACCCGGGAGGCGTGGGACGACACCTTCGACGTCCTCGCTGCCGAGGGCACCCCCGAGCGAACGGTGTTCCACTGCTTCACCGGCGGCCCGGACGAGGCGCGGCGGGCCCTCGACACCGGCGCGCTCATCAGCTTCAGCGGCATCGTGACCTTCAAGGGGGCACCCGAGGTGCGCGAGGCCGCCGCCCTGTGCCCCCTCGACCGGCTGACGGTCGAGACCGACGCCCCCTACCTGGCGCCGGTGCCCCACCGGGGTGAGCGGAACCACCCGGGCTGGGTGACCCACGTCGGCGCCGCCGTCGCCGCCGTCAAGGGCATCGAGGTCGACGAGGTCGAGGCGGCCACCACCGAGGCCGCCGCCCGCCTGTTCCGCCTGGGCTGACGCACCAGCCTCGACGGCGATGCCGAGGGGGGGCACGATGGGAACGTGGCGTCGATGATGGCCCGGTTGGTGATGGCGGCCGTCGCCGCGCTCGGGGTGCTGGCGGGCTGCAACCCCGACCCCAGCACGGGCACACCTCCTCCGCCCGGCGAGGCCGCTCCAGCCTTCGCGTCCGTCTCGTCACCGGTGGGGCCCGGGACGGCCTGGCCCCTCGGTGACACGTGGCGGGAGGGCTGCCCTGTCCACCACAGCGACCTGGCCGGCCTGGAGGTCTCCCACTGGGGCTACGACGGTCACGCCGCCACGGGACGCGTGGTGGTCCACGTCGGCGACGCCGATGCCATCACCGAGGTGTTCCGCCAGCTCTACGAGGCCCGCTTCCAGATCGAGCGACTCGAGCCGATCGACGCCTTCGGGGGCGACGACGATGCCTCGATGGCGGCCAACAACAGCAGCGCCTTCAACTGCCGGACGGTCGCAGGCACCTCCCGCTGGTCGGAGCACGCCTACGGCCGGGCCATCGACCTCAACCCGGTGCAGAACCCGTACGTGAGGGGCGACCTCGTCGAGCCACCGGCAGGCGAGGCCTGGCGAGACCGGGAGCACGTCACGCCGGGGATGATCACCGACGGCGACGCGGTGGTGCGGGCGTTCGCATCGCAGGGCTGGGGGTGGGGTGGCCACTGGGCGTCGTCGAAGGACTACCAGCACTTCTCCGCCACCGGCCGCTGAGCAGCTCGGGCCCGGGTTGTGCCCGGGGGCGGGCATCCATAGGTTGCCGGGCGCATGAGGACCCTCTCCCCCCGGGACGTCAGCGACCTCCTGGAGCGGCACGGCCTGCGCCCCAGCCGGGCCCTCGGCCAGAACTTCGTGGTCGACCCCAACACCGTCCGGCGCATCGCCCGCCTCGCCGGGGTGGGTCCGGGCGACCGGGTGGTGGAGATCGGCGCCGGCCTGGGCTCGCTCACGCTGGCGTTGCTCGAGACGGGTGCCGCCGTCACCGCCGTCGAGATCGACCGCCACCTGCTGCCCGCCCTCCGGGAGGTGGTCGAGCCCCACGGTGCGACCGTGGTCCACGGCGACGCCATGGCGCTCGACTGGGCAGCGCTGCTGGGCGAGGAGCGCTGGGTCCTCGTGGCCAACCTCCCGTACAACGTGGCGTCGCCCCTCGTCGCCGACCTGCTCGACGAGGTCCCCGCCATCGGCCGCATGCTGGTGATGGTCCAGCGCGAGGTCGGGGAGCGCATGGCTGCCGACGTGGGGGACGAGGCCTACGGGGGGCTGTCGGTGAAGATCGCCTACTGGGCCACGGCCACGGTGGTGGGTCGGGTGCCGGCCACGGTCTTCATCCCCCAGCCGAAGGTGGAGAGCGCCTTGGTGGCCATCGAGCGACGGGAGCGGCCCGCCGTCGACCCCGACGCGGTGGACCCGGCCCGGCTCTTCGCCCTGGTGCGGGCCGGGTTCGGCCAGCGCCGCAAGATGCTGCGCCGGTCGCTGGCGGGCCTGGTCGACCCCGCCGCCTTCGAGGCGTCGGGCATCCGCCCCGAGGCCCGGGCCGAGGAGCTCGACGTGGTCGCGTGGGGTCGCCTGGCCGAGGCCAGCCCGGTGGTGCCGGTGCCGGCCGAGGGTGGGCGTTGAGCGAGGTGGTGCTGGCCCCGGCCAAGCTGACCCTGTCGCTGCGCGTCACGGGTGTGCGCGACGACGGGTTCCACCTCATCGACGCCGAGATGGTGACCCTCGACCTCGCCGACGAGCTGACCTTCTCCGACGGTGACGACCTCGAGGTCGTGGGCGCCACCGGCCTGCCGGTGACGGCCGGCGCCGACAACCTCGTGCGCCGGGCCCTGGCCGCGGTGGGCCGCACCGCCCACGTCCGGTTGGTCAAGCGCATCCCTGCCGGCGCCGGCCTCGGCGGCGGCTCGGCCGACGCTGCTGCCGTGCTCCGCTGGGCCGGCGTGGACGACCTGGCGGTGGCCGCGTCGCTGGGCGCCGACGTCCCCTTCTGCCTCCGGGGCGGGCGGGCGAGGGTCACCGGCATCGGCGAGGTCCTCGAGCCCCTCCCGTTCGAGCCCCGCACCTTCACCCTCCTGACGCCCCCCTTCGGCGTGTCGACCCCCGCCGTCTACCGCACGTGGGACGAAATGGGAGGCCCCAGAGGCCAAGCGAACGACCTAGAACCAGCCGCCCTCCAAGTGGAGCCCAGGCTCGCAAGGTGGAGGGACCAGCTCGAGGCAGCCACAGGAAGGCAACCAACCCTCGCCGGAAGCGGAACCACCTGGTTCACAGAGGGAGACCACCCAGGAGAAGGAAGACAAGTAGCCAGAACGGTGAAGGCAACCAGAGAGACCTGACCGGGCTACCCCACCCCCCGGCCCCCACCAAGCGCAGGCGCGAGCGACGCGCCAAGAAGAGGCCGATGCGAGGGCCGGTGGGTGGCACGGAGGGAAGGGGCCCGCCGCCGGAGCTTGCGGAGGCGGTGGGAAGGGTCCGCTCCGTGACAGGCCCCACCGGCCCGGGACCGCGCCAGCTACTTCTTGGCGCGCCGCTGGAAGCGGGTGCGCTTCAGCATCTTCTTGTGCTTCTTCTTGCGCATGCGCTTCCGGCGCTTCTTGATCAGTGAGCCCATGAGGGTCCCCAAGGTAGCGGTGGATCCCACCGGCGCACCAAACCGGTCGGCCGCCCATCCACCACCTCGGCCGGCGCCGGACGTAGACAGACACCTCAAGTTCCCATGGTGGTCTGGCCGATCATTGAAGTCAGACCACAACACGGAGAGGGGGCACGATGCTCGCACAGCACCTACGGGGGATCCGGCGGCTCGAGGGCCACCACGTCTCCATCTCGCTCGACGATGGCTCACGCATCGACGACTGCGAGCTGGTCTCGGTGGGCCGTGCCCGCAACGGCACGCTCTGGCTCTACACCGAGTGCGGCGACACCTTCGTCGACGTCGAAGCGGTGGTCGATCTCTGGGAGACGGCCTAGGCGCCGAACCCGCAGCGGTAACCTCGGCTCGACGGTCGGGGGTAGTTCAGTGGCAGAACGCCGGCCTTTGGTGCCGGATGTCGGAGGTTCGACCCCTCCCCCCCGAGCTGCGAGGCACCGAGCAGGGCGGGCGGTGCGCCGCGGTGGTGGTGGTGGTAGGCAGGAGCCATGAGCTCGCGACCGCTGTCCACCCTGGTGCTCGCCGCCGGCGAGGGCACCCGCATGCGTTCGGCGCGGCCGAAGCCGCTGCACCTGCTCTGCGGCCGAGCCATGCTCCTCCACGTCCTCGACGCCACCGCCGTCCTCGATGTCGAGCGATCGGTCGTGGTCATCGGCCACGGGGCCGAGCGGGTGAGCAAGAAGCTCACCGAGGACGGCCCGCCGGGGATGGCGATCGACTTCGTCGAGCAGCACGTCCAGCGTGGTACCGGCGACGCGGTGATGGTGGGCCTCACCGCGTTCCCCGAGGACGATGACGACGACGGGGGCGACGTGCTCATCCTGCCGGGCGACACCCCGTTGCTGCGGTCCGAGACCCTGGGCGCGCTCGTGGCCCGCCACCGGGAGGCGGACGCCGCTGCCACCATCCTCACGGCCCGGGTCGACGACCCCACCGGCTACGGCCGGGTGGTGCGGGGCCGCAACGGAGAGGTCGAGCGCATCGTCGAGGAGGCCGACGCCGACGACGAGCAGCGGGCGATCGACGAGGTCAACACCTCGATCTACTGCTTCCGCCGCAGCGTCCTCGCCCCGGCGCTGCGCCGCACTTCGCCGCAGAACGCCCAGGGCGAGTACTACCTCACCGACGTCGTCGAGGTGCTGGCCGACGCCGGCTACACCGTCGGCACCCTGGTGGCGTCCGACCCAGGTGAGACCTCCGGTGTCAACGACCGGGCGCAGCTGGCCGACGCCGAGACCGAGCTCCGGCGCCGGACGAACGCCGAGTGGCTGGCGCGGGGGGTCACCATGCTCGACCCCTCCGCGGTGTACATCGACCGTGGTGTCCAGCTGGCGCCCGACGTCACCATCTTCCCGGGGGCGATCCTCCAGGGCGCCACCGTGGTGGGGGAGCGCTGCGAGATCGGGCCCGGCACCCAGCTGATCGACTGCGTGGTCGGCCCCGATGTGGCGATCAGCCACACGGTCGGGACCGACGCCGAGATCGGCGCCGGGGCAAAGGTCGGCCCGTGGGCCCGCCTACCACCGGGTAGCTCGATCGCCGAGGGGGCGGTGACCGGTGCGTTCTACACTGCGGTCGAACGGGGCCCGACGGAGTGAGGAAGCCAATGGAGCTGGTGCCGAAGAAGAAGCTGCTGCTCTACTCGGGCCGCTCCCACCCCCAGCTGGCCGAGGCCATCGCGTCGCACCTCGGTGTCGAGCTGGGTCACCCCAACCTCCGCGAGTTCGCCAACGGCGAGATGCACTGCCGCTTCGGGGAGACGGTGCGTGGCGCCGACGTCTTCATCATCCAGACCCACTGCGGGCCGGTGAACGACTCGATCATGGAGCAGCTGATCATGATCGACGCCGCCAAGCGGGCCTCGGCCAAGCGCATCACCGCGGTGTGCCCCTTCTACGGCTACTCCCGCCAGGACCGCAAGGCCGAGGGCCGGGAGCCCATCACCGCCAAGCTGGTGGCCGACATGCTCACCGCGGCGGGCGCCAACCGGGTCATCAGCGTCGACCTGCACTCCGGCCAGATCCAGGGCTACTTCAACCTCCCGGTCGACCACCTGGTGGCCACGCCGGTGCTGGTCGGGTACCTGCGGGCCAACACCTCGCCCGACGACCTGGTGATCGTGTCGCCCGACGCCGGCCGGGTGAAGGTGGCCGAGCGGTTCTCTCAGCACCTCAACGCCGACCTGGCCTTCGTCAACAAGCGCCGCCCCAAGGGGATGGCCAACACCGTCGTCGCCCGCGACGTCATCGGCGAGGTCGAGGGGCGTCACTGCGTGCTGATCGACGACATGATCGACACTGCCGGCACGATCGTCGCCGCCGCCGACATCCTGCGTGAGCACGGGGCCACCGACGTGTGGGCCATGGCCACCCACGGCGTGCTCTCCGACCCGGCCACCGACCGGCTCAAGAACTCGGTGATCTCCCGGGTCGTCATCACCGACACGCTCCCGCTGCCCGCCGAGAAGCAGATCGACAAGATCGAGGTGCTCTCGGTCTCGAGCCTGATCGGGGACGCCATCGACGCCGTGTTCGAGGACACCTCGGTGTCGGAGATCTTCGGCGGAGAGAACCAGAGCTGAGCCGGCGCGCCCCCGCGCTCCCCGCCGACTTCCTGGCCGGCCACCTCGGCTCCTACACTCGACCTTCGTCCTTTTCCGTAGCCCCACCTGGAGCGCTGGTCCCATGCCGTCCGACGAGATCACCCTCACCGCCGAGCCCGGCCGCACCACTGGCTCGGCCCCTTCCAAGCGCCTCCGCGCCGAGGGGAAGATCCCGGGCGTCGTGTACGGCCACGGCAACGACCCGCTGTCGGTGGCCGTCGAGCGGCGCGACCTGCGGGCTGCCCTCACCACCGAGGCGGGCATGAACGCCCTGATCAACCTTGACGTCGATGGCGACGTGCACCTCACGATCGTGCGCGACGTGCAGCGCAACCCCGTTCGCAACGAGGTCACCCACGTCGACTTCATCATCATCGACCGCGACGAGGTCGTCACCGTCGAGGTGCCCATCGTCTTCCTCGGCGAGGCCAAGGCCGTCATGGACGAGAGCGGCAACGTCGACCAGCAGTCCTTCACCCTCACGGTCAAGGCCAAGCCCGGCTCCATCCCGAACGAGGTCACCCTCGACATCTCCGGGATGACCATCGGCGACACGCTGCGCGTCAGCGACATCCCTCTGCCGGCCGGGGCCACCACCGAGGCCGATCCCGACGAGCCCATCGCCGTGGCCATGATCACCCGCTCGACCCTCGAGGTCGAGGCCGAGGAGGCCGAGGCCGAGGCTGCCGCCGAGGCGGCTGCCGAGGTTGATGGCGCCGAGGGCGAGGGCGAAGGCGGCGAGGCCGAGGCTGCTGCCGAGGGCGGCGAGGACGCCGGCGAGTAGGTGCGCCTGCTCGGGCGCGGTGGCGACCGCGAGCGGCGGGGCACCCCCGCCGACCTGCTCGTCATCGGGCTCGGGAACCCCGGCGACGACTACGCTAGGACCCGCCACAACGTCGGTGCCGACACGGTCGAGCTGCTGGCCCGCCGCCACGGCGGCCAGCTGAAGAAGGGCAAGGAGAAGGCGCTGTCGGCCGAGGTGCACCACGCCGGCCGGCGCCTGGCCCTCGCCTTCCCGACCACGTTCTACAACGAGGCCGGACAGGCGGCGCTGCTGCTGTCCCGCCGGCACGGGATCGACGACCCCGAGCGGATCGTGGTGATCCACGACGAGCTCGACCTGCCGCCGGGGACGCTGCGGGTGAAGGCCGGCGGCGGCCTCGCCGGCAACAAGGGCCTCAAGTCGATCACCGCCCACCTCCACACCGACGAGTTCCTCCGTGTGCGCATCGGCGTGGGCAAGCCGCCTGGTCGCCAGCAGGGCGCCGACCACGTGCTGCGCCGGCCGGGCAAGGTCGAGCGGACCGAGCTCGACGTGGCGATCGAGGAGGCAGCCGACGCCGTGGAGGCCATCGCCACCGACGGGGTGGCCGTGGCCATGAACCGCTTCAACACCCGCGGCTGAGAGGCCCGGTCCCGTCTGCGGGCGCGACCGCGCCCACCGGTACCCTTCGACCGTGACCCCCGACCTGTCCGGATCGGGCGCGCCCTCGCGTCCCGTGAGCCTCTCGAGCCTGCCACCCCTCCTGCGCGACGAGCCCGCCCTCGCCGCCGTGACGGGCACGACGAGCGCAGTGCTGGCCGTCCCCGAGCCAGCTCGGGCCCTCACCATCGCCGGGTTGGTGCACCTCTCGTCGCGACGGCCGCTGGTGGTGGCGGTGCCGACCACCGGCGACGCCGAGCGCCTGGTCCGCGATCTCGAGGTCTACCTCGGCCCCGAGCAGGTCGAGCTGTTCCCGGCGTGGGAGACGCTGCCCTTCGAGCGGGTCAGCCCGAGCGTCGAGGCCATGGGGAAGCGGCTGCGGACCATGTGGCGCCTCCGGCGCGGCGAGGCCACGGTGGTCGTGGCGCCGGTGCGGGCCCTGGTGCAGCGCCTCGGCCCCCACGTGGAGGACGTCGAGCCGGTGTGCATCCGCCCCGGCGACCAGGTCGACCCGCTCGAGCTGGTGTCCCGGCTGGTGGCGGCGGGCTACCGGCGCGAGTACCAGGTGGAGCACCGCGGCGAGGTGGCCATGCGCGGCTCGATCGTCGACGTCTACCCCTCCACCGCCGACGCGCCCGTCCGCATCGACCTCTGGGGCGACGAGGTCGACCGGCTCACCGGGTTCTCGGTGAGCGACCAGCGCTCGACCGAGGACGTGGGGTCCGTCGAGATCTTCGGCTGCCGTGAGCTGCTGCCCACCGCCGCCGTCCGCGAGCGCGCCGCCGCGCTGGTGGCCACCGAGCCGTGGGGGCGCGAGCAGTGGGAGCGACTGGCCGAGGGCTTGGTCTTCGACGGCATGGAGTCGTGGCTGCCGTGGCTGGCCCCGGCCGAGCACGTCCTGTTCGACCTCCTCGGTGAGCCGGGCCAGGGAGAGGCCGGCGCCCAGGTCCTGCTGGTCGAGCCTCGGCGCATGCGCGACCGGGCCGCCGACCTGTTGGCCGAGGAGGCCGACCTGGCCCGTTCGCTTGCTACCACCTGGGACGTGGGGGCCGACGTCGAGCTGCCGAGGCTCCACCTCCCCTTCGACCGCCTGCTGGCCCACACGACGGCGCCGGCATGGAGCATCACCAACGCCCCGGAGGGGCCCGACACCCCAGCGGTGCGAGCAACCGGGTGGGACCCGGTGGTGGGTGACGGCTCCCACCTCCTCGACACCGTCCGGCGCTACCTCGCCGACGGCTGGCGCGTGGTGGTTGCCGCCGACGGCGCCGGGTCAGCCGCCCGTCTGCACCAGTCCTTCGCCGATGAGGGCCTCCGGTTCACCCTCGACCACAGCGCCGTGCCCGAGCTCGGTCCCGGGGGTCACGTGGTGGTGGCCCCCCTCGAGCGGGGTGTGGTGCTTCCCGAGGTCAAGGTGGCTTTGCTCGGCGAGGCCGACGTCACCGGTCGTCGCCGGGCGCACCGCCGAGCCCGGCCCCGCAAGCGGGAGAGCGCCGGGTTCTTCGACGACCTGAGCCCCGGCGACTACGTCGTCCACGTCACCCACGGCGTCGGTCGCTACGGCGGCATGGTCAAGCGCGCAATCGGCGGCGTCGAGCGCGACTACCTGCTCCTCGAGTACCGCGGTGGCGACAAGCTCTACGTCCCCTCCGACCAGATCGATGCCATCCGCCACTACACGGGTGGAGAGTCGCCCAGCCTCCACCGCCTCGGCGGCTCCGACTGGCAGAAGGCCAAGAGCCGGGTGCGCTCGGCGGTCAAGGAGATCGCCCAGGAGCTCGTGGTGCTCTACCAGCGCCGCATCAGCGCTGCCGGCCACGCCTTCGCGCCGGACACGCCGTGGCAGGCCGAGGTCGAGGCGGCGTTCCCCTTCAAGGAGACGCCCGACCAGGAGAAGGCCATCGCCGACGTCAAGGCCGACATGGAGGTCGAGCGCCCCATGGACCGTCTGGTCTGCGGTGACGTCGGCTTCGGCAAGACCGAGGTCGCCATCCGTGCCGCCTTCAAGGCGGTGCAGGACGGCAAGCAGGTTGCGGTGCTGGTCCCCACCACCCTCCTGGCCCAGCAGCACTACCAGACCTTCAGCGAGCGCTTCGCCGGCTACCCGGTCCGGGTCGAGGTCCTGAGCCGATTCCTCACCACGGCCCAGGCCAAGAAGGTGGTGCAGGGCATCGTCGACGGCGACGTCGACGTGGTCATCGGCACCCATCGCTTGCTCTCGCAGGACATCCGCTTCAAGCGCCTCGGCCTCCTCGTGGTCGACGAGGAGCAGCGCTTCGGCGTCACCCACAAGGAGGCGATGAAGCAGCTGAAGATCGACGTCGACGTGCTGACGCTCTCGGCCACGCCGATCCCCCGCACCCTCGAGCTGAGCCTCACCGGCATCCGCGACCTGACCTTGCTGAACACCCCGCCCTCGGAGCGGCAGCCGATCCTCACCTACGTCGGTGAGTACGACGAGCGGGCCGTGGCCGAGGCCATCCGCCGGGAGCTGCTGCGGGAGGGGCAGGTCTTCTTCGTGCACAACCGCGTCCAGGACATCGACCAGGTGGCGTCCGACCTCCGTGTGCTGGTGCCGGAGGCCCGGGTGGCCGTGGCCCACGGCCAGATGGACGAGGGCAGCCTGGAGACGATCGTGCTCGACTTCTGGGAGGGCCACTACGACGTGTTGGTGTGCACCACCATCATCGAGTCGGGCATCGACATGCCGACGGTGAACACGCTGGTGGTCGACCGCGCCGACCGCCTCGGCCTCGGCCAGCTCCACCAGCTGCGCGGCCGCGTCGGCCGGGCCGGCAGCCGGGCCTACGCCTACCTCTTCCACCCGCAGGACCACGTCCTGTCGGAGGACGCCTACGAGCGGCTGAAGACCATCGGCGAGGCCACCGAGCTGGGCTCGGGGTTCAAGATCGCCATGCGCGACCTCGAGATCCGCGGTGCTGGCAACCTGCTGGGGGAGAGCCAGTCGGGCCACATCGCGGCGGTGGGCTACGACCTCTACGTGCAGATGGTCAGCGAGGCGGTGGCCGAGCTGAAGGGCGAGCCGGTGCGCCAGCCTGCTGAGATCAAGCTCGAGCTGCCCCTCGACGCCAGCCTCCCCCCGGACTACGTCGCCAAGGAGGAGCTCCGCCTCGAGGCGTACCGGCGGCTGGCCACGGTGGAGACCGCTGGGCAGGTGGATGACATCCGGGGCGAGTGGGAGGACCGCTACGGGCCGGTGCCGCCGCCGGCCCAGGCGCTCCTCGCCGTCGCCCACCTCCGAGCCGAATGCCACCGCACCGGAATCCGCGAGGTGGTGGTCACCCCCAACCGCACCGCCCCCGGCAGCATGGCCCGACTCAGCCCCGTCGTGCTCAAGACCAGCGCCACCATCCGGTTGCGCCGCCTCGCCCGGGACGCCGTCTTCAAGGAGGACCTGCGCCAGCTGGCGGTGCCGCTGCGCAAGGGCGTCGACGTGACCGCTGCCCTCACCGACCTGCTCCGCGAGCTGGTGCCGGTCGAGGCGGCGCCGGTCGCCGGGGAGGCAGTCGCCACCAGTGCCTGATGGCAAGACCCCCTCGGGTGGCGGGTACCCTTCCCGACCCGTGGGTGCCAATCGCCTGAACCGTCCGAGACGCCTCCGTGCGGTGGCAGTCGTCGCCGTCGCCGCGCTCGCCCTGGGGGCGTGCGGCTCGCTCGGTGAGTCACCGGCCGCCGTCGTCAACGGTGAGCGCATCACGACCTCGTCGCTGCTCGACGAGGTCGAGACGATCCGGAGCAACGAGGAGCTTCGCCAGCGCAACGAAGCCGACTTCGGCCTGGGCCTCGCCGGCGCGTCGTCGGGCACCTTCGACGCCCGCTTCCTCTCCCAGGTCCTGCAGCTGCGCATCTACTTCGAGCTCATCGAGCAGGAGCTCGACGAGCTCGGCGTCACGATCTCCGATGAGGACCTGGCCGACGCCCGCCGGGCCGTCCTCGAGCGGGCCGGCGCCGACGGCATCGACCTCGAGTCGTTCCCCTCGGCGTACCTCGACCGGATCGTGCGCCAGGAGGCGCTGATCAACGCCATCGGGCCTGCCCTGGTGGGCGCCGACGAGGAGGCGTTCTTCGAGGAGAACCTCGACAGCTTCACCGAGCGCTGCATCAGCCACATCTTCGTCAGCTTCGACCAGCGCGCCCCCGACGACGCCCGGGCGCGGGTCGACGAGCTGCAGGCCCAGCTCGAGATGGGCGTTGCCTACGAGGTGGTTGCCTCCGAGCAGTCCGACGACCAGGCGGCGGCAGCCGAAGGGGGCAGCCTCGGGTGCGGCCTGGCGGGTCGGTTCATCCCGCAGTTCGAGGAGGCCGCCAACGAGCTCGACGAGGGCGAGGTGAGCCAGCCCGTGGAGACGCCGCTTGGGTTCCACATCATCCGGATGGACGAGGTGCGCGAGCCCACCTTCGAGGAGTCGCGAGAGGCCGTCGCCCGCCAGCTCCAGAGCCGCATCGGCCCGGCGATCCAGGAGTTCCTCATCCGCGCCACCACCGAGTCCGATGTGGAGGTCAACCCCCGCTTCGGCGAGTGGGTCGTCGACGACTCCCAGGGTCCCGCCTTCGGCCGGGTGCGCCCGCCGGCCGGCCCCACCACCACCACGGTGCCCGTCGCCGACCCGTTCGAGTCTGCGCCCTAGCCCCGTGGGGGCGAGCCGCGAGCCCGCCGGCCGGGTGACCGTCGTGGGCCTCGGCCCGTCGGGGCCTGATCTGCTCACCGCCGCGACCCTCGACGCCATCGAGCGGGTGCGGCGACGCTTCCTGCGCACCGTCCACCACCCCGCGGCGGTGGCGGTGCCCGACGCCGCGTCCTTCGACCACCTCTACGAGTCGGGGGACACCTTCGATGCCGTCTACGCGGCCATCGTCGAGGAGCTGGTGGCGGCCGCCGGCTCGACCGGTGAGGTGCTCTACGCCGTTCCCGGCAACCCGCGCGTGCTCGAGCGCAGCGTCGAGCTGTTGCTCGCCGACGGGCGGGTCGAGGTCGAGGTCCTGCCGGCGATGTCGTTCCTCGACCTGGCCTGGGTGCGCCTCGGCATCGACCCGGTCGAGGCAGGTGTCCGCCTGGTCGACGGCCACCGCTTCGAGGTCGACGCCGCGGGCGAGCGGGGCCCGCTCCTCGTGGCCCACTGCCACAACCGCCGGGTGCTCTCCGACATCAAGCTGGCGGTCGACGGTGACGGCACCGACCGGGTGCTCGTCCTGCAGCGGCTCGGCCTCCCCGACGAGGCGGTGACCGAGGTGGCCTGGGACGACCTCGACCGGGTCGTCGAACCCGACCACCTCACCTCTCTCTACATCCCGGTCGTCTCGGCGCCGGTGGCCCTCGAGCTGACCCGCTTCGTCACGCTGGTGCGCACCCTGCGGGCCGAGTGCCCCTGGGACCGCGAGCAGACCCACCGCTCGCTCACCCGCCACCTCCTCGAGGAGACCTACGAGGTGCTCGAGGCCATCGAGGCCCTCGACCCCGACACGGGTGAGGGCTACGGGCACCTGGAGGAGGAGCTGGGCGACCTGCTCTTCCAGGTGGTGTTCCACGCCACCTTGGGCGCCGAGGCCGGTCAGCTGACCATGGCCGATGTGGCGCGGGGCATCCACGACAAGCTGGTCCGCCGTCACCCCCACGTCTTTGCCGGGTTGGCGGTGAGCGGCACCGACGACGTGGTGACCAACTGGGAGCAGATCAAGAAGGAGGAGAAGGGCCGGGCGTCGGTGATGGACGGCGTGCCCGGCAACCTCCCGTCGCTGCTCTACGCCCACAAGGTGCTGCGCAAGGCCTCCTCCATCGGCCACGAGCCGGAGCTGGTCGAGGGTGGTCCGCTGGCGGGCGCGGCGCCGGTCGACGACGGGCCGGCGCTCGGCGCGCTCCTCCTCGCCGCCGTCCAGCTGGCCAGGCGCCTCGACGTCGACCCCGAGGCGGCCCTGCGGGCGGCGGCCATGCAGGTCCGCGACCGCGTGGCCGCGCTCGAGGCGGCGGCAGCGGAGCCCGATGTCCCCTGAGTCTGACGAGCTGCCTCCGTCGCTCGTCATGGTGGCGGCTGGCGGCATCGCCGTGCTGTTGGTGGTGGCGTTCGTCGCTGCGGTGGCCCTTGGCTCGCGGTCGGTGCCCGCCGACGAGGGCGACCGCCTGGCGGTGGCCCGCGGCGACGGTCCGGCGGGCGCCGAGGTGCTGGTGCACCGCTGCCCCGACGAGCGCGTCGTGTCGGTGGAGGTGCTCGGCGCCGGCGGCGAGCCCGTGTGGCGCATCACGTCGCGCAAAGGCTCGATCGACACCCGCTACGTCGTCGGCGGTGGGAGCCCCACCGGCTTCGCGACGGAGGTGCCGATTGAGGGGCCGCTTCCCGAGGGGCCCCTCGCGGTGGTCGTGGGCATCGACGACGGGACCGGCGACCGCGTTGCCCTCGCCGCCGCCGACATCCCCGCCGAGGGTGTGCGCCACCGCGGGGCCGCGGTGGCCGAAGACGAGTTCCGCCGCCGGGCCCTCGGCGCCGTGGAGTGCGCCGGGGCATCCGACCGGGGCACGGTGTCGTTGCTCTTCGCCGCCGCTGCGGCGGTGGTGGCGTTGTCCTACCTGGGCCTGGTGCGGCGCTGGTGGCTCGGCCGTCCCGGCTCGTGAGCGGCGCTGCTCGACGGTGAGACGAGGGCGGAGGCCGGCAAGGCTGGCCGCGCCCACCGAGGATCAGGACGTCGCGCTGGTTGAGGACCGACCAGGCTCAGACGGGGTCGGGCTCGGGGATGGGGTTGGGGTCGGGCAGGATCGGCGTGGGAGGTTCGGGTGGGCCCCCCGGCACCGGCTGCTGCGGCTCGGGCATGGGCTGGGGACCGGCGGGATCGTGCATGGTCATGTGGCCGCGGTACCCGCCGCCGGGCCTCCTTGACCCTCCCTGGAACAGGTGTCACTCTGGCCACAATCACAACAAGAGTCACAGGCGGCACCATGAGCACCATCGAGCACATCGTCGGGCGTCAGGTCCTCGACTCGCGCGGCAACCCGACGGTCGAGGTCGAGGTGCACCTCGCCACCGGCGCCAGCGGTCGGGCCATCGTGCCCTCCGGCGCCTCGACGGGGCAGTTCGAGGCCGTCGAGCTGCGCGACGGCGGCGACGCCTGGGGAGGCAAGGGAGTCACCGTGGCCGTCGGCCACGTGAACGGCGAGATCGCCGACGAGGTGATCGGCCTCGACGCCCTCGACCAGCGATCGCTCGACCGGGCCCTGCTCGACCTCGACGGCACCGACGACAAGGGCCGCCTCGGCGCCAACGCTCTGCTCGGCGTCTCGCTGGCAACCGCCAGGGCGGCCGCCGACGAGCTGGCCGTGCCCCTCTACCGCTACGTCGGCGGGGCGAACGCCCACGTGCTGCCCGTCCCCATGATGAACGTGCTCAACGGCGGGGTCCACGCCGACAACAACGTCGACTTTCAGGAGTTCATGGTCATGCCCGTGGGGGCGGCCTCGTTCTCCGAAGGGCTGCGCTGGGGCGTGGAGACCTACCACGCCCTCAAGCGCCTCCTGTCCGACCGCGGCCTCAGCACGGCGGTGGGCGACGAGGGGGGCTTCGCCCCCGACCTGGCCTCCAACGAGGAAGCGCTCGAGGTGCTGGTGGCCGCCATCGAGGCCGCCGGCTTCCGCCCCGGCGAGGACATCGCCCTGGCCCTCGATCCCGCGGTGAGCGAGATCCACGCCGACGGCGCCTACCGCCTGGAGGGGGAGGGTCGCACCCTCACCGCCGAGGAGATGGTGGCGTTCTGGGTCGACTGGTGCGACCGCTACCCGATCGTCTCCATCGAGGACGGCATGGACGAGGAGGACTGGGACGGTTGGCGGGCCCTCACCGACGCCCTGGGCCACCGCGTCCAGCTCGTGGGCGACGACCTCTTCGTGACCAACGCCGAGCGGCTCGGGCGGGGCATCGGGTGCGGGGTGGCCAACTCCGTGCTGGTGAAGGTGAACCAGATCGGCACCCTCACCGAGACCCTCGAGACCGTCGCCATGGCCACCCGCTCGTCGTACACCGCGGTCATGTCCCACCGCTCGGGCGAGACCGAGGACACCACCATCGCCGACCTGGCGGTGGCCACCGGCTGTGGGCAGATCAAGACCGGCGCGCCGGCTCGGTCCGACCGCGTGGCCAAGTACAACCAGCTCCTGCGCATCGAGGCCGACCTGGGCGAGGCCGCGGCTTACCCGGGCCTCGACGCCCTCGCCGGACGCGGCCGATGAGGGTCGTCCGCCGTGCCGTCGGGCCCGTGCTGGTGACCGTCGTGTTGGTCGCCGTGCTCTTCGTCGGCGTCTTCCCCACCCGCACCTACCTGGCCCAGCGGGCGTCGACCGGCGCCGCCCAGGAGAAGCTCGAGGTCCTCCGCGAGCAGAACGAGCTGCTCGAGGCCCGCGCCCGCCAGCTCCACGACCATGCCGAGATCGAGCGGCTGGCCCGCGAGCGCTACAACCTCGTGCGACCCGGCGAAGAGGCCTACGCCGTGCTGCCGCCACCGTCGGTGGAGGAAGACGACGAGCACGGGGCACCACCGCCAGCGCCGAACGACGACCGGAACCTGCTCGAACGCGCCTGGGACGGCCTCACGGGATTCTTCTGATCGACGTCGGTCTAACGTGCCCTCACCACACCACTGGGGGCAGAACAGCATGAGCATTCTCGGGAACCGCGTCGTCCGGCGGGAGGACCCCAAGTTCCTCACCGTCGGCGGCACCTACGTCGACGACCTGCGCGACCCGCGCCTCGAGGGGGCCGCCCACGTCACCTATGTGCGCTCGACGATGGCCCACGCCCGCATCACCGCCGTCGACGTGAGCGAGGCGCTCGCCGCTCCCGGGGTCGTGCGGGTCCTCACCGCCTCCGACCTCACCGGCGTCGGGACGGTGCCCTTCGCCGTGCCCATGTTCCCCGACGGCATGGCCCGCCCCTTCCTTGCCGTCGACACCGTCCGCTTCGTCGGCGAGCCCGTGGCCGTGGTGATCACCGAGGAGAAGTACCAAGGCGAGGACGTGGCCGAGCTGGTCTTCGTCGACTACGACCCGCTGCCCGCCGTGGTCGACGTGACCGACGCCGCCACCGACGAGGTGCTGCTCTTCGAGGCGGTCGGCACCAACACCGCCATCGCCTTCGACTTCGGCACCGATCCCGACCTCTTCGACGGCTGCGAGGTCGTCGTCACCCAAGAGCTCGTCAACCAGCGCCTCGCCGGCGTTCCCCTCGAGGTGCGGGCGGCGGCGGCCGCGTGGGGTGACGACGGCCGCCTCACCTTCTGGTCGAGCACCCAGTCGCCGCAGGCGGCGCGGGACGCCATCCAGGCGGGCTTCGGGTTCGAGGAGGGCTCGGTCCACCTCATCGCCCCCGACGTCGGTGGCGGCTTCGGCCCGAAGATCGGCGTCCACCCCGAGGACATGCTCGTGGCCTGGCTGTCGCGGGAGGTCGGCCGGCCGCTGCGGTGGGTCGAGACCCGCAGCGAGAACATGATGGCGATGGGCCACGGCCGCGGCCAGAAGCAGACGGTGACCATCGGCGGCAAGCGCGACGGCACGGTGCAGGCGTTCAAGCTCGACGTGCTCGCCGACGCCGGCGCCTACCCCGCCCTCGGCGCCTTCCTGCCGTACCTCACCCGCTCGATGGCGTCCGGTGTCTACGCCTTCCCGAAGGTCGAGTGCAACACCCGCACGGTCGTGACGAACACCATGTCGACCGTGGCCTACCGGGGCGCCGGCCGGCCCGAGGCGTCGGCTGCCGTCGAACGGGCCATGGACCTCTTCGCCGCCGAGATAGGGATGGACGCCGCCGAGGTCCGCAGGCGCAACCTCATCCCGGCCGACGACTTCCCGCACACCACCGCGGTGGGCACCACATACGACATCGGCGACTATGAGCGGGCGCTCGACCTGGCGCTCGAGGCATCCGGCTACGCCGACCTGCGCGCCGAGCAGGCCCGGCGCCGGTCGGCCGGCGACAGCCGCCAGCTCGGCATCGGCGTGTCGGTCTACGTGGAGGTCACCGCCGGGCCCACCGCCGGCGGTGAGCACGCCAAGGTCGAGGTCCGTCCCGACGGGACCGCCGTGGTCTACACCGGCACCTCGCCCCACGGCCAGGGTCATGTGACGTCGTGGTCGATGATCGCCAGCGAGCAGCTCGGGATCCCCATGGACGACATCGAGGTCATCCACGGTGACACCGACCTGGTGCCGGTTGGCGTGGGGACGTTCGGGTCGCGCTCGCTCCAGCTCGGCGGCACCGCCGTCCACGAGGCGTCCGGCGAGGTGGTCGCCATGGCCCGACGCCTCGCCGCCGACCGCCTCGAGGCCAACCCCGACGACGTCGTGCTCGACAAGGTCGAGGGCCGCTTCCACGTCGCCGGGACCCCCGCCGTGTCCGCCACGTGGGCCGAGCTGGCGGCCGATGCCGCCGACGAGGGAGGCCTCGTGGTCGACACCGAGTTCACCGCCGGCAGCCCCACGTACCCCTTCGGCAGCCACGTGGCCGTCGTCGAGGTCGACACCGAGACCGGCAAGGTCACCGTTGAGCGCATGATCACCGTCGACGACGCCGGCAAGGTCCTCAACCCGCTCATCGTCGAGGGCCAGCGCCACGGCGGGATCGCCCAGGGCGTGGCCCAGGCGCTGATGGAGGAGGTCCGCTACGACGCCGACGGGAACCCGGTCACCTCGAACCTCGCCGACTACGCCGTCATCTCCGCGTGCGAGCTGCCCTCCTTCGAGCTGGTGGCGATGGAGACCCCGACCTCGGTGAACCCCCTCGGCGCCAAGGGCATCGGGGAGTCGGGGACCATCGGCTCCACGCCGGCGGTGCAGAGCGCGGTGTGCGACGCCCTCTCGCACCTCGGCATCCGCCACGTCGACATGCCGGCCTCCCCGGAGCGCGTCTGGCAGGCCATCAGCACCGCCGGCAGCGCCTCGTGAGGAGCGGTCACCCCATCGAGTGCGAGGGCTTGGTCCGCCGCTTCGGTGACATCGAGGCCGTGGCGGGGGTCGACCTGGAGGTCCGCCAGGGTGAGATCTTCGGGTTCCTCGGCCCCAACGGGGCGGGGAAGTCGACGATGGTGCGGATGCTGACGACCCTGCTGCGACCGACCGCCGGGCGGGCCTGGGTGGCGGGCTTCGACGTGGCGTCCGAGGCGGCCAGCGTGCGCCGCGCCATCGGCGTGGCCCTGCAGGACGCGGCCATCGACCCCCTGATGACGGGCCACGAGCTCCTCCGCCTCCAAGCCGTCCTCCACGGCATCCACCGCGGCAAGGCGCAGCAGCGCGGAGCCGAGCTGCTCGAGCGGGTCGGGCTCACCGAGGCCGCGGGTCGCCGGGTGGGCACCTACTCCGGCGGCATGCGCCGTCGCCTCGACCTCGCCATGTCGCTGGTCCACCAGCCCCAGGTGCTGTTCCTCGACGAGCCCACCACTGGGCTCGACCCCATGAGCCGCATGAGCCTCTGGGAGGAGGTGCGGTCGCTCAACGCCGAGCACGGCACCACCGTGTTCCTCACCACCCAGTACCTCGAGGAGGCCGACCAGCTGGCCGGCCGCATCGCCATCATCGATCACGGCCGCATCGCCCGACAGGGCGAGCCGGCCCGGCTCAAGGCCGAGGTGGGGGCGCCGACCCTGCGCATCGAGGTCGACTCCGACCACGAGGCGTCGGCCAAGGAGGTCCTCCTCGGCTTCGGCGAGGAGCGTCCCTCCCGCAGCGGCGTCCTGGCCATCGGCCTCGCCGGTGGGGCAGCCTCGGTCACCGCCGTCGTGCGCGGCCTCGACCAGGCGGGCGTCACCGTGCAGCACATGGAGCTGGCCGCCCCGAGCCTCGACGACGTCTTCGCCGACGCCACCGGCCGCCGCCTCGAAGGCGCGGCCAGCGAAGACGCCGCCGAGGCGGAGCCGGCGTGACCGCGACCCTCCCGGAGCACGCCACCGCCGGCTACGCCACGGTGAGCCCGGTCGCCCAGGCGCTGCTGCTGGCCCGCCGATCGGTGGTGGGCACCATGCGCCAGCCGCAGATGTGGATGCCCTCCATGGTCTTCCCGCTGATGATCGCGGCGGTCAACTCCTCGGCGATGTCGCGCTCGATCGGCCTGCCCGGATTCCCCGAGGTCGACTCGTTCCTGGTCTTCCTGCTGCCCGCCACGATCGTGCAGGGCGTCATGTTCGGCGCCGTGGCCGGCGGCACCGACATCGCCCTCGACATCGAGAACGGGTTCTTCGACCGCCTGGTGGCATCGCCGGTGTCGCGCATCTCCATCCTGATCGGTCGCCTCAGCGGGGCGGCCGTGCTCGGCGCCGTGCAGGCGGTGATCTTCATGGCCCTGTTCTGGCCGTTCGGGGCGAGGGTGGCCGGGGGCCCCGCCGCCGCGCTGGTGCTGGTCGTGCTGGCGATGGTGCTCGCCATCGGCATCGGCGGCATCACCGCGGCCATGGGCCTGCGCACCGGGTCCCAAGAGGCGGTGCAGAACTCCTTCCCGGTCGTCTTCATCCTCCTGTTCGTCTCGTCGGCGTTCTTCCCGACCGGGCTGATGGGAGGCTGGTACCGGACCGTCGCCGAGGCCAACCCCCTGTCGTGGATGATCGACGGGGCCCGGCACCAGGTGATCATCGGCTTCGACGCCTCCGAGGCGGCGGCGGCGATCGGCATCGCCGGTGGCTTCGCGGTGCTGACGATCGCCTTCGCCGTCACCCAGCTGCGACGCCGCCTGGCGGTCTCCAGTTGACTGCTCACGGGTCCTGTCACCGACGGGAGCCCTTCCCACCTCCTTCGTCGGCGGGCCCCTTCCGTCGGTGCCACCCGCTCGCGCGCCGTTCAGCGGTCCGGCCTGCGGCCGGGCGCTCCTCATGAGTGCGGCGGCGATGGTGGTCGACACCCATGGGGGCGGGACCTTCACCGTGGCGCTGTGGCTGGCGCGGCGCAGTCTGCTCATGGTGGCCCGGGTCCCGGCTGCGGTCGTACCAACGGTCGTGTTCCCGATCTTCTTCGTCGTGGCGTTCAGCGGCTCGTTCACCGCCCTCACCGACATCCCCGGCTTCGGTACCGACAACATCTTGAGCTGGATGGCGCCGTTCGCGATCCTCCAGGGCGCCTCGTTCGCGGGCCTGGGCACGTGCTTCGGCGTGGCCCGCGACCTCGAAGACGGGTTCTACGACCGCCTCATCGTTGCTCCGACGCCAAGGGCGGCGCTGCTGCTCGGACCGCTGCTGGCGGCGATGGCACGGGCGCTGCTACCGATCACGCTCGTGCTCGTGGCTGCCTTCGCTGGCGGGGCTGCGCTGCCCGGCGGCCTGTTCGGGATCGTATCGCTGGTGGTGGCGGCCGAGGGCGTCGCCGTGCTGGCGGCCCTGTGGGGCCTCGGCATCGTCTACCGGCTGAAGACCCAGCGGGCCGGGGCGCTGGTGCAGGTCGGCATCTTCTTCACCATGTTCCTCTCCATCGGCCAGGTGCCATTGCACATCATCGAGGGGTGGCTGCACGGTGCCGCGCGCGTCAACCCGATGACCAACATCTTGCGCTTCGCCCGACAGGGGTTCATCGGCGACGTGGCGTGGGCGACCACCTGGCCCGGTCTCGTCGCCATGGCCATCGCCGCCGTGGTGCTCGCCGTCTTCGCCGTCCGCGGCATGCGCACCCTGGTTCCCTAGCACTGGCCCGCGCCCGACGGACGCGCGGGCCGCTCCCACGCGCCATGATGAGGGTCACGACGAGTCCCTGGGGGTCGCAGCGGTGCGGGTGTCCATCACGGTCAACGGAGAGGCGCGGGAGCACGAGGTGGAGGACCGCCTCCTCCTCGTCCACTACCTGCGGGAGGTGCTCGGGCTCACGGGCACCAACGTGGGCTGCGACACCTCGTCGTGCGGGGCCTGCACGGTCCACCTCGACGGCGAAGCGGTGAAGTCCTGCACGGTGCTCGCCGCCCAGGCCGACGGCGGCGACGTCACCACCATCGAGGGCATGGCCGACGCCGACGGCACCCTGCACCCGATGCAGCAGGCCTTCCAGGAGCACCATGGCCTGCAGTGCGGGTTCTGCACGCCCGGCATGGTGATGGCCGCCACCTCGCTGCTCGACGAGGTCCCGTCACCGACCGAGGCGCAGGTGCGGGAGGGCCTCGAGGGCAACCTGTGCCGCTGCACCGGCTACCACAACATCGTCAAGGCCGTTCTGGCGGCCTCCGGGGCCGAGGGGACGATGACCCGATGATCCCCGTCGCCTTCGAGTACAAGCGGGCCGACTCGGCCGACGAGGCCCTCTCACTTCTCACCGAGCACGGTGACGAGGCCAAGCTGCTGGCCGGGGGCCACTCGTTGCTCCCGTTGATGAAGCTGCGGCTGGCCACGCCGGCGGTCCTCGTCGACGTCGGCCGCCTCGACGACCTGTCGTATGTGCGCGACGCCGGCGACCACGTCGCCATCGGCGCCCTCACCCGGCACCGCGCCCTCGAGACCTCCGAGCTGCTCGCCGAGCAGGCGCCGATCCTGCCCTTCGTCGCCGGCCTGGTGGGCGACCCGCAGGTGCGTCACCGCGGCACCATCGGCGGCTCGCTGGCCCACGGCGACCCCGCCTCCGACCTGCCCGCCGCGGTCCTGGCGCTCGGTGGCAGCCTCGTCGCCCGGGGCCCCGGCGGCGAGCGGGAGATCGCCGCCACCGACTTCTTCGAGGGCTTCCTCGAGACCGCCCTGGCCGACGACGAGCTCCTGACCGAGGTCCGCGTGCCGAAGGCCGCTGGCGCCGGCTGGTCGTACCAGAAGTTCAACCGCCGGGCCCAGGACTGGGCAATCGTCGCGGTGGCGGCCGTGCACAACGGCACCACCGGCATCGGCCTGGTCAACATGGGGTCGGTGCCGCTCCGGGCCCGGGCCGCCGAAGCCGCGCTGGCGTCGGGGGCGTCGGCCGCCGACGCCGCCGCCGTGGCCGACGAGGGCACCGAACCCTCCGCCGACCTCAACGCCAGCGAGGAGTACCGCCGCCACCTCGCCCGGGTGCTCACCCGCCGCGCCCTCGAGGCCGCCGGCGCCTGACGCCGCCGGTAGCGTCGGCCCATGGCCCAGTCCGACGTCGAGGAGGTTCGCCAGGCGCTGGCCGACCACGGCTACCTGGCCGACGAGGGCCTGGCCACCGCGATCTTCCTCGCCAAGCGCCTGCAGCGGCCCTTGCTGCTCGAGGGTGAGGCCGGCGTCGGGAAGACCGAGGTCGCCAAGGTCCTCTCCCGGTGGACCGGTGGCGAGCTCGTCCGGCTCCAGTGCTACGAGGGCATCGACGTGGCCCAGGCCGTCTACGAGTGGGACTACCCCCGCCAGCTCCTGCACCTCCGCGCCGCCGAGGCCGCGGGCGTGGCGGGCGCGGGCGGCGGCGTGGAGGCCCTCGAGGACAGCCTCTACGACGAGCGCTTCCTCGTGCGGCGCCCCCTGCTGCGGGCGGTGTCGGGTGGCGAGGGTCCGCCGCCGGTGCTGCTCGTCGACGAGGTCGACCGGGCCGACGACGAGTTCGAGGCCTTCCTGCTCGAGGTGCTGTCGGACTACGCCGTCACCATCCCCGAGCTCGGCACCGTGCGGGCGGCGACCCCGCCCCTGGTGGTCATCACGTCCAACCGCACGCGCGACGTGCACGACGCCCTCAAGCGCCGGTGCCTGTACCACTGGGTCGAGCACCCCGACTTCGAGCGCGAGGTCGCCATCGTCGCGCTGCGGGCGCCCGGGGTCCCCGAGGTCCTGGCCCGCCAAGTCGCGGCGGTCGTCGAGGCGGTGCGCGGGCTCGGCCTCTACAAGCCGCCGGGGGTGGCCGAGACCATCGACTGGGCCCAGGCCCTCGCCGCCCTCGGGCGCAGCGAGCTCGACGAGGCGTCGGTGGAAGCCACCCTCGGCACCGCCGTGAAGTACCGGGAGGACCAGGCCCGCCTCCGCGAGTACGGCGTGGCCGACCTTGTGCGCGCCGCGGTCCTCCGTGGCGCCTGAGGCGGCGACGTGATCGACGGCGCGCGACTGGCCGTTGCGTTCGCACGGGTGCTGCGCGGCGCCGGCCTCGACGTGCCTACCACCGCGGTCACGAGCTTCGCCGAGGCGTTGGCGGCGGTGGGCGTCGAGCGCCGTGACGGCGTGTACTGGGCGGCCCGGGCCACGCTCACCCGTCGGCCCGAGGACGTCGACGTCTTCGATGCCGCCTTCGACCTGTTCTGGCTCGGGGTCGCCGGCGAGCTCATCGCCGTGCCACCCCCGCCACCGCTGACCCTGGCCCTCGACGAGGACGACCACGAGGAGCAGGACGACGGTGAGGGCGACGGACCCACCCCGACCGGCCCAACGGTCACCGTCCGCTACAGCGCCACGGAGGTGCTGCGCCACAAGGACTTCGCCGCGTGCACCGACGCCGAGCTCGACGAGGCCCGCCGACTCATGACCGACGTGCGGCTGGTGGGAGCGGCGCGCCGGTCGAGGCGCCTGCGCTCCACCCACGGCCACCGCGGGCGCCACGACCTGCGTCGCACGGTGCAGCGCAGCCTGCGCGCCGGTGGCGAGCCCGTCCCCCCGGCGCGACGCTCGCCTTCGACCCGACCCCGGCGCGTGGTGCTCCTCGTCGACGTCAGCGGCTCGATGGAGCCCTACGCCCGCGCCCTGCTGCGCTTCGCCCACGCCGCGGTCGTCGGTCGCGGCCGGGTCGAGGTGTTCGCCCTCGGCACCCGGCTGACCCGGCTCACCCGCGAGTTGGCCACCCACGACCCGGATGCCGCCCTCGCAGCCGCATCGGGTGCGGTCGCCGACTGGTCGGGCGGGACTCGCCTCGGCGACGGCGTGGCCGAGTTCTGCAACACCTGGGGGGTCCGTGGCATGGCGCGCGGTGCCGTCGTGGTCGTGCTCTCCGACGGCTGGGACCGCGGTGACCCCACCGTGCTGGGCGAGCAGATGTCGCGACTGCGGCGGGTGGCCCACCGGGTCGTCTGGGTGAACCCCCTCAAGGCCAGCCCCGGCTACGCCCCGCTGGCGGCGGGCATGGCGGCGGCGCTGCCGCACGTCGACCACTTCGTGGAGGGCCACTCGCTCGCCTCGCTCGAGGAGCTCGCCGAGGTGGTCGCCGGCGCCTGAGGGGCCGCCCGGCAGCCGCGCCACGGTGCTCGGTACGATGGCGGTGATGCGCGAGATCCTCGACGACGTGGCCCGCTGGCGCGGCCAGGGGCGGCGCGTGGCGCTGGCCAGGGTGGTCGACGTGGAGGGTTCGGGGCCCCGCCAGCCCGGCGCGGCCATGGCCGTCAACGACGAGGGCCAGGTGGCCGGCTCGGTCTCGGGCGGCTGTGTGGAGGGGGCGGTGGTGGCCGCGGCGCTGGAGCTCCTCGAGTCGGGCTTGCCCGGCCGGATGGTGACGTTCGGCTACAGCGACGACGAGGCGTTCGCCGTGGGGCTCACGTGCGGTGGGACCATCCACCTCTTCGTGGAGGCGGTCGACTGGTGAGGGATTGGCCACCTCGCCCCGAGAGGATCTGACTACGACGAGCGAGATGCGGGTACGGGAGGACCACCACTAGAGAAGGCAGGTCACCCCCATGGCAATCGGACTCGGCACCCTCATCATCATCATCATCCTCTTGGTCATCTTGCTCTGACCCGACCGCCGGCGGCCTGGATCGCCCGCCACACCTTCTCGGGAGTGGTGGGCATGTCGATGTGGCGCACGCCGAGGTGGGAGACGGCGTCGACCACGGCGTTCTGCATCGCCGGCGTCGAGCCGATCGTGCCCGACTCACCGATGCCCTTGGCGCCGAGGGGGTTGTTGGGCGTGGGCGTCTCCATGCGGATGCTCTCGAACGACGGCAGGTCGGCGGCCGACGGGAAGCCGTAGTCGGCGAGGTTGGCGGTGAGCGGGTTGCCGTCCTCGTCGTAGCGGACCTCCTCCATCAGGGCTTGGGCCACGCCTTGGGCCAGCCCGCCGTGGATCTGCCCCTCGGCGATGAGCGGGTTCACGATGCGCCCGGCGTCGTCGACCGCCACCATGCGCACCAGCTGCACCTGCCCGGTCTCGATGTCGACCTCGACGACCGCCACGTGGGCACCGAACGGGAAGGTGGCGCCCTGCGACTCGAACAGGGCCTCGCCCCGCAGCCCGTCGTCACCGGCGCTGCCGGCCACCTCGCCCCAAGAGCGGGCCACGGCGGGCGTGCCGGTCACGTGGAAGCGGCCCTCGGCCAGGTCCAGCACCACGTCGTCGGGGTTGGCCTCGAGCAGATCGGCGGCGAGGTGGCGGGCCCGCTCGACGACCACGTCGGATGCCTGGGCCATGGCGGTGCCACCGAGCTGCACCGAGCGGGAGCCGCCCGTCGTGGTCCCGGTGGGGAAGAGGTCGGTGTCGCCCGAGATCACCTCCACGTCGCTGATCGGGACCCCGAGGCGTTCGGCGACGAGCATGGCCCACGTGGTGGCGTGGCCCTGCCCGTAGGGCGTGGTGCCGGTGCGGGCGATCACCCGTCCGTCGGGCAGCACCTCGACCGACCCGTGCTCGTCACCCGCGGAGCCGGTGATCTCCACGTACACGGAGAGGCCGATGCCCAGCTGCCGGCGCTCGCCGGCCTCGCGCCGGCGTCGCTGCTCGGCGCGCAGGTCGTCGTAGCCCACCGACGAGAGCACCAGGTCGAGCGCCTGCTCGTACTCGCCGCAGTCGTAGAGCGTGCCGACGGCCGTCGTGTACGGGAAGGCGTCGGCCGGCACGAGGTTGCGGCGCCGCACCTCGGCGGGGTCCATGCCCAGCTCGGTCGCGAAGATGTCCATGGTCCGCTCGAGGGCGGCGGCCGCCTCGGGGCGGCCGGCACCGCGGTAGGCGACGGTGGGGGTGGTGTTGGTGACCACCGAGGTCGAGGAGAACTCCACCCGGCCGACGGTGTAGACCCCCGTGGCCATGGTCCGGGTCATGTACGGGAGGACCGCCCCCATGCGCGGGTAGGCGCCGGCGTCCTGGAGGACCTCGAGGCGGATGGCCTCGACCGTCCCCTCTCTCGTCCCGCCCATGGTGACCTGCTGGATCTGGCCGCGCCCGTGCCCGAGGCCGTTCATCGACGCCGAGCGCGCCTCGGTCCAGCGCAGCGGGCGACCCACCCTGCGGGCCAGCCAACCCAGCAGCAGCTCCTCCGGGTAGGAGGCACCCTTTGCGCCGAAGCCACCGCCGACGTCGGGCACGATGACCCGGACGTCGCTCAGCTCGAGCCCAAGGCCTTCGGCGGCCTTCTCGCGGGCGGGGTGGGAGCCCTGGGTGCTGAGCCAGAGGGTGAGGCGGCCGTCGTCGCCCCACTCGGCCGCGGCGGCACGGACCTCGAGCGGGCACGGGGCCACCCGCTGGTTGACGATCCGCTGGGTGACGACGACCTCGCAGTCGTCGAACGAGACCGTGTGCTTGCCCGCCGGCAGGCGGAAGGCGACGTTGGTGCCCGCCCCCGCGTGCAGGAGGAGCTCGTCGAGGCGGGCCTCCTCGGGGTCGACCACCGCGGGCAGCGGGTCGTAGTCGACCCAGACGAGGTCGGCGGCGTCCTCGCCCTGGGCGGCGGTCTCGGCCACGATCGCCACCACCGGCTCACCGACGAAGCGGACCACGTCGGTGGCCAGCCACGGTCGGACCATGTCCTCGTTGAAGATGGCCATGTCGACCGGGTACGGCTCGAGGTCGAGGTCGGCAGCGGTGACCACGTCGATCACGCCCGGTGACTCACGGGCCTCGGCCACCTCGATGCCCGTGATCCGTGCCGACGCGATGGTCGACGTCACGTAGGTCACGTGGGCGGCGCCCGGCAGTCGGAGGTTGTCGACGAAGGTGGCCTGGCCGGTGAGGAACCGGGGGTCCTCGATCCGCGGCACTCGGTTCCCGAGGATGCTCATGGGCTCCATGCTGGCGCATGTCGGCCATGAGCATGGCGCTGCGTCCCTTTGTGCGCCCGCCTCCGGCGTGCGCACGTACCCTCCATGCTGGCGCATGTCGGCACGCGGTGCGGGCGGTGGGGTGATCGTGGGAGGATCTGCGCCGTGATCTTCGAGGCGCTGCGCGAGGCCGTGGCCGGCGACCGGCCGGTGGTGCTCGCCACCGTGGTGGAGGGTCGGGAGGTGGGCGCCAAGGTGCTGCTCGCACCCGACGCCGACCCCCTCGGGTCGCTGGGCGATCCCGACCTCGACAGGGTGGTGGCACGCGACGCGCTGGCCGAGCTCGACGCCGGCCGCTCGGGGGTCCGCCACTACGGCCCGGCGGGCGAGGCCCGCATGGACGACGTCGCCGTGTTCATCGAGAGCTTCGCCCCGCCGCCCCGCATGCTCATCTTCGGGGCGGTCGACTTCACCTCCGCCCTCGTCCGGGTGGCCAAGGTGCTGGGCTACCGGGTCACCGTCTGCGACGCCCGGGAGGTCTTCGCCACCACGCAGCGCTTCCCGATGGCCGACGAGGTCGTGGTCGACTGGCCCCACCGCCTGCTCGAGGAGGTCGGCGCCGGCCTCGGGCCACGCGATGCTGTCTGCGTGCTGACCCACGACGCCAAGTTCGACGTGCCCGCCATCGTCACCGCCCTGCGCACCGACGTCGGCTACATCGGTGCCATGGGTTCGCGGCGGACGTCGGCCGAGCGGGCGGCCCGGCTGCGCGAGGAGGGCGTCGACGAGGCTGGGATGGCCAGGCTGATGGCGCCCATCGGCCTCGACCTCGGGGCCCGCACACCGGAGGAGACGGCCATCTCCATCTGCGCCGAGATCATCGCTACCCGGACCGGCCACCGGGCGCCGTCGCTCCGCGACGCCGACGGGCCAATCCACACCACGGTGCCCCGACGATGACCGGACCGGCGCCCGACCCGGCATCCCGCCGGTCGTCTCCACCCGAGCACTGGTGACCGCCTGCGCGGTGGTGCTTGCCGCGGGTGGCGGCTCCCGCTTCGTGGGCGGTGGGCACAAGCTCCTGGCGCCGCTGGGGGACCGGACGGTGGTCAGGCGGGCGGTGGAGCACGCGGCCGGGGCCGGCCTCCCGGTGGTGGTGGTCCAGGGCGCGGTGGACCTGGCGCCCGCCCTCACCGGACTCGACGTCGACGTCGTCGCCAACGAGCGGTGGGCCGAGGGCCAGGCCACCTCGCTGCAGGTGGGCCTGGCGTGGGCTCGCCGTCACGGCCACGACGCCGCCGTGGTGGGCCTCGGCGACCAGCCGGGGGTGCCCGCGTCAGCATGGGCCGCGGTGGCCGCCACCACCGCGGCGCCGGTGGCGGTGGCGACCTACGACGGGCGGCGCCGCAACCCGGTCCGCCTGGCCTCGGAGGTCTGGGACGCGCTGCCGACGGCGGGCGACGAGGGAGCCCGCTCGCTCATGCGGAGGCGGCCCGATCTCGTCGTCGAAGTAGCGTGCGAAGGCGAGCCGCACGACATCGACACCACGGAGGATCTCGAGCGATGGAGCTGACCAACGACTTCAGGGTGAACGTCCCGGTCGACGAAGCGTGGGCGGTGCTCACCGACGTCGAGCGCATCGCGCCCTGCATGCCCGGTGCCCAGCTGACCGAGGTCGAGGGCGACGAGTACCGCGGCAACGTGAAGGTCAAGGTCGGTCCCATCACCGCCCAGTACAAGGGCACCGCCCGCTTCGTGGAGAAGGACGAGGCCGGCCACCGCGCGGTGCTCGAGGCCAGCGGGCGTGACACCCGCGGGCAGGGCAACGCCTCGGCGACCGTCACCGCCACCCTGACCGCCGACGGGAACAGCACCGCGGTCACCGTGGTCACCGACCTGACCGTCACCGGGAAGGTCGCCCAGTTCGGTCGGGGGGTGCTCGCCGACGTGAGCTCCAAGCTCATCGGGCAGTTCGTCGACTGCCTCGAGACCGACGTCCTCGCCGGCAGCGGCGGGAACCCGGCCGACGGCCCGGCGACGGCGATCGACGCCCTGCCGTCGGCCTCCGCCGCGGCACCGGGCGCTGACGGTGGCGCCGCCGGCAACGGGGCGGCCGCGCCGGCCTCGCCGGATTCGGAGGGCATCCGCACGATCGTGCCCCGCGAGGTGGCCGCCGTCGACCTCCTCGGCACCGCCGGCTCCTCGGTGGCCAAGCGGGTGGCGCCGATCATCGGGGTGTTCGTCGTGATCCTGTGGTTGCTGCGGCGCCGTCGCAGGTGACCCACGACGATCAGGCAGCCGTCGTCGAGCTGCTCGGTCGGGTGCCCCGAGGTCGCTTCGATGTGGTCGTGCGCGACACCGCCGGCGGGCCGCTGGTGATCCGCAACGCTCCGCTGCTCGACGACGGCACCCCGATGCCCACCCGGTTCTGGCTGGTGGGGGAGCGCGCGCGGGCCGAGGTCGGCCGGCTCGAGGCGGCCGGCGGTGTTCGCCGAGCCGAGGCCGCCGTCGACCCCGACGAGCTGGCCGACGCCCACCGTCGCTACGCCGCGGAGCGCGACGCCGCCCTCCCCGACGCCCACCGTGGCCCCCGGCCCTCCGGCGGCGTCGGCGGTACCCGACAGGGCGTGAAGTGCCTCCACGCCCACTACGCCTGGCACCTGGCCGGCGGTGACGACCCCGTGGGCCGGTGGGTAGCCGAGCAGCTGGCGACCCCGGAGGACGACCGGTGAGCGAGGTGGTGGCCGCCATCGACTGCGGGACCAACTCCACGCGCCTGCTCGTCGGGCGGTCCGGTGACGACGGACGCCTGGTGACCCTCGAGCGACTGATGACCGTCACCCGACTCGGTGCCGGCGTCGACGCCACCGGTCGTCTGGCGCCCGACGCCGTCGAACGGACCCTGGTCACCCTCCGCCGCTACCGGGGCGTCATGGAGGACCTGGAGGTCAGCCGGGTGCGGATGACGGCCACCTCGGCAGCGCGCGACGCCACCAACCGCGACGACTTCTTCGGTCCGGCCGAGGAGGCCGTGGGTGCCCGCCCGGAGCTCCTCAGCGGGGGTGACGAGGCTCGTCTCTCCTTCGCCGGTGCCACCGCCGAGCTCGACGGGCGGGGCGGGCCCTACCTCGTGGTCGACATCGGGGGCGGCTCCACCGAGTTCGCGGTCGGCGCCGACGAGGTCGAGGGCGCCCTCTCGGTCGACATGGGCTGCGTCCGCCTGACGGAGCGCTTCCTGCATGGCGACCCGCCGGCGCCCGAGGAGCTGAGCGCCGCGCTCTCGATCGTGGAGGCCCACCTCGACGATGTCGTGCGGGAGGTGCCGGCGACGAAGGCGGCCACGACCATGGTCGGGCTGGCGGGGACGGTGTCGACGGTGGCGGCGGTGGAGATCGGGCTGCACGCCTACGACCGCGAGCGCATCCACCACTTCCGGCTCACCCGGGCCGCCGCCGAGGACGTGTTCCGTACCCTTGCCACCGAAGCGAGGGCCGACCGCGTCCACAACCCGGGCCTCGAGGAGGAGCGCGCCGACGTCATCGTCGGTGGCTGCTGCGTCCTCGTCGGGATCATGCGCTACTTCGGCCTCGACGAGTGCCTGGTGTCGGAGGCCGACATCCTCGACGGCCTCGCCATGTCGCTGCTCGACCGGTAGACGGGCGCGACGCTACGCCGCATCGCCAGCTTGGCGCGCTGCGGGGAGCACCTCCCACGAGCGCAGTGCGGCTCGCACCCGCCTCGCCAGCGACGGCGAGAGCATGGGCATGACCTCCGTCGCCACGTCGCCCACCGATGGTTGGGAGGTGAGGACGTGGCGGGCGAAGGCACCCTCGTCCATCCATGCGGCGACGGTGGGGTCCACACCGGTGCCGAGCCAGCTGCGCTCGATCACCAACCAGCGCAGCTTGTCCCACGGGCACACGGTGTGGAGCGCCTGCGCCGCTGACGACAGGTCGGCATGACGATGCTTCGGGTCGGTCTGCAGCAGCTGCACCGCGGGGTGGAGTCGCTGGAGTGCCCCCCAGGTCGCCCGCCCATGTTGGACCAGCAGGTGGTGGCGCACCTGGGCCAGCCAGTGAACGGAGAAGTGGGCGGCCACGCTGACCTCTGGTGTCGGGGTGGCGAGCCCGAAGCAGCGGCGGAGCACGTCGGGTACGAGGCCCTCGGCGGCGCCCACGACCACTGGCTCATCTCCCACCACCGAGACGACGCCAGCTTCGGTGCCGTCGCTGGCCACGAGGTGGGTGGTGCGCACCCGGCGCCGGTCTGGGGCCAGGGAGGGTCGGCAGCCGGCGAGCCCGCCCGGCCGGGTGTCGACGGAGGCAGCCCAGCCTTCCACCACCACCCCGAGGATCGTCCACGTCGGCGGCGCGGCGAAGCCGAGGAGGAGCTCCCCGGGGTGGGCCTCGAGCGGTCGGACCGCCAGCTCGTGGTCGCCGACCGGTCCCTCTGCCCGCACGAGCAGCGGCGGGGGGCCGATCCCTCCCGTGGCGGCTTCGTCGTCGAGGGTCATCGCCAGCGCGGCAAGCGCGGATGGCGGAGCGGGTGCATCGGACATCGTCGTCTCCCTGGTGGAGCAGCACAGGGGACGACCCAACGTCCGATCAGCTCCAGTGAAGTCCGAGCTCGTCACGCGGGCAAGGGGTCCGGCGCGACGCGAGGACGCAGCGACGTGCCCGCCTGCTCTCGGCGTCGCCGCGATCGGGGCGTCGCTACCATGCGGCTCGTGCCTCGCAGCGACCGGATCCTCATGGGGCCAGGCCCCTGCAACCCGTACCCGGAGGTCGCCGAGGCCCTCGCCCGCCCGATGCTCGGTCACCTCGACCCCGAGTTCGTGGCGCTCCTCGACGAGACGTGCGAGCGCCTGCGGCGGGTCTTCCGGACCGAGAACCCCCTCACCCTCCCCATCAGCGGCACCGGCTCGGCGGGCATGGAGGCGGCGTTCGTCAACGTGGTGCGCCCGGGCGACGTGGTGGTCGTCGGCGTCAACGGCGTGTTCGGCCAGCGCATGTGCGAGGTGGCCGAGCGCTGCGGCGCGGAGGTCGTGCGGGTCGACGCCGAGTGGGGGCAGCCCATCGACCCCGACCGGCTCCTCGCCGCCCACCCCTCGCCGTCGGTGATCGCCGTGGTGCATGCCGAGACGTCCACCGGGGTGCGCTCCGACATCGCCCCCTTGGGCGAGGGCAAGGGGGACGCCCTCCTCCTGGTCGACTGCGTCACCTCCCTCGGCGGGATCCCGCTCGAGGTCGACGCGTGGGGCATCGACATCGCCTACAGCGGCACCCAGAAGTGCCTCGGCGTGCCCCCGGGCCTGGCCCCGCTCACCGTCAGCGATCGCGCCCGCGAGCGCATCGTGGAGCGACCGCAGTCGTGGTACCTCGACCTCAACCTGCTGGGGCGCTACACCGGCTCGGCCACGGGCGCCCGCACCTACCACCACACCGCACCGATCACCATGGTCTACGCCCTCCACGCCGGGCTCGGCGCGGTGCTGAGCGAAGGGCTCGACGATGCCCACCACCGTCACGCCGAGTGCGGCCGGCTTCTCCAGGACGGTCTGGTGAAGCTGGGCTTCGAGCTCTTCGCCGCCGACGGCCACCGCCTACCGCAGCTGACCACCGTCTGGGTGCCCGACGGCATCGACGAGGCGGGCGCCCGGCGGACGCTGCTCGAGCGCCACGGGATCGAGGTCGGCGGCGGCCTCGGCGACTTCGCCGGTCGCGTCTGGCGGGTGGGCACCATGGGCCACACCGCCCGGCCGCGCAACGTCCACCTCCTCCTCGCCGCGCTCGAGGAGGTGCTCGATCGCTGACCGCCGGGCGCTCGGCTCGTCGCTGCCCGACGGGACCTGGGTGCCCGATCCGGCGGCGGCGGCGACCACCAACGTCGGCCGGTTCATGGCCGACCACGGCATCGCCGACCTCGACGCCCTGATCGCCCGTTCCATCGCCGACCCGGCGTGGTTCTGGGCGGCGGCCATCGATGCCCTCGATGTCCCGTTCTCGACGCCCTACGAGGCCGTCGTCGACACCAGTGACGGCATCGAGTGGGCCCGCTGGTTCACCGGCGGCCGGCTGAACCTGGCCGAGGTCTGCCTCGACCGCCACGCCGCCGCCTCCCCCGACCGGCGGGCGATCACGTGGGAGGGCGAGGACGGCGCGCGGGTCGAGTGGACGTGGCGACGGCTGCGCCAGGAGGCCGACGGGCTGGCGGCGCTGCTCGCCGGGCGGGGGGTGGGGGAGGGCGACGCGGTCGGGATCCTCATGCCGATGGTGCCCGAGACGGTTGCTGCCGTGTTGGGTGTGGCCAAGCTCGGCGCCGTCTTCCTCCCGCTCTTCAGCGGCTACGGCGCCGACGCCGTGCGCCTGCGCCTCGAGGACGCCGGGGCCGTGGCGCTCGTCACCGCCGACGGCTTCTGGCGGCGCGGTCGCCAGGTCGGGCTGCGGGCCACCGCGGACGAGGCGGCGGCCGGCCTCGCCGACCTGCGCACGGTGGTGGTCGTCCCCCGCCTCGGCAGCGACCCCGGCGCCGGAGACCGGGTGGTGGCCTGGCCCGGCGCGGCCGACGAGCCCTTCCCCACCCGGCCCGTCGACTCGGAGCACCGGCTCTTCATCGCCTACACCTCGGGCACCACCGGCCGCCCGAAGGGGTCGGTCCACGTCCACGGGGGCTGGACCGTCAAGGTGGCCGCCGAGGCCGCCTTCCAGGTCGACTGCCGACCGGACGACACCTTGTTCTGGTTCACCGACATGGGCTGGATCATGGGCCCCTGGGAGGTCACCGGCGCCCTGGCCAACGGCGCCACCCTGGCGCTCTTCGAGGGTGCCCCCGACTTCCCCGGGCCCGACCGGCTTTGGTCGTTCCTCGGGCGCCACGAGGTCACCATCCTCGGGATCAGCCCCACCCTGGTGCGGGCGCTGATGCCCCACGGCGACGAGCCCGTGCGGGCCGCCGACCTCTCCCACCTGCGGGTGCTGGCCTCCACGGGGGAGCCCTGGAACGAGGGCCCCTGGCGCTGGTACGCCGAGGTGGTGGGCGGTGGTCGCTGCCCCGTCATCAACCTCTCCGGCGGCACCGAGGTGGGTGCGTGCTTCCTGTCGCCGCACCCGGTGGCGCCCATCGGCCCGATGTCGCTCGGCGGCCCGGCCCTCGGCATGGCGGTCGATGTCGTCGACGACGACGGGACACCGGTGCGGGGTGAGGTCGGCGAGCTGGTCTGCACGGCGCCGTGGCCGGGCATGACGCGCGGCCTCCACGGCGACCCCGAGCGCTACCTCGAGACCTACTGGTCGCGCTACCCGGGCTGGTGGTGGCACGGCGACTTCGCCTCGGTGGGGGCGGATGGCCAGTGGTACCTGCACGGCCGAAGCGACGACACGATCAAGGTGGCAGGCAAGCGCTTGGGCCCGGCCGAGGCAGAGTCGGTGCTGGTCTCCCACCCGGCGGTGGTGGAGGCGGCGGCCGTGGGCATGCCCGACGACGTGAAGGGCCAGGTGCTGTGGTGCTTCGTCGTCCCGGCCCAGGGCGCGGTGCTCGACGACACCCTGCGGGACGAGCTGAGCGAGCTGGTCGCCACCAGCCTTGGTGGGTCCTTCCGGCCGGCTGCGGTCAGGTTCACGACCGCCCTGCCGAAGACCCGCAACGCCAAGGTCCTCCGCCGAGCCATCCGCGCCGTGGCCGCCGGGACTGACCCCGGCGACCTGTCGGCGCTCGAGGACCCCGGCACCCTCGACGCCGTTCGGGCGGCGCGATGACGGCCCTCCGGGGCCGGCGGGTCGTGCTGCGCCCGTTCACCGTCGGCGACTTCTCACAGTGGCAGGAGGTCCGCCGGCGCAACGCCGGCTGGCTGGTGCGATGGGAGCCGCGCCGCCCACCCGGGGCGGCCGACATCATCGACAGCCGTTCGGCGTTCGCCGCCCGGTGCCGTGCCCGCGACCGGGAGCGTCAGCTCGGCACCGGCTACGGGTTCGGCATCTTCGTCGATGGCCGCCTGGCGGGGGAGATCAACGTCAACGGCGTCCAGCGCGGGCCGTTCCAGAGCGCCTACGTCGGCTACTGGGTCGACGAGGAGCTGGCCGGCCTCGGCTACGTGCCCGAGGCGGTGGTGGTGGTCGCCCGCCACGCCTTCGACGACCTCGGCCTCCACCGGCTCCAGATCGCCATCATCCCCCGCAACCTGCCCAGCCGCCGGGTGGTCGAGAAGCTCGGCTTCCGCGACGAGGGGGTGGCGGTGCGCTACCTGGAGATCAACGGGGTGTGGGAGGACCACGTGCGCTACGCCATCACCGTCGAGGAGTGGCAGGAGCGTGGCAAGGAGCTCCTCGACACCTGGGTGCGATGAGGCGTGAAGCGCGGTGCACACCTCGGTGATCGGCGAGACTGGTCGGGTGGTCGAGCTCCCCCGAGGCTGCTACCAGCGAGCGACGGCGATGGTGACCGACCAGGCGCACGCCATCGGGTTTCGGCCGTTGCGACGGTCGGACTTCGTGACGCTGGCCCAGTGGTTCCGTGAGGCGGAGGTGGCACGGTGGTGGAATCCCGACGCCTCACCGGAGGGGATCGAGGAGAAGTACGGGCCCAGGGTCGATGGCCGAGACCCCACCACGACGATGTGGATCGTGGAGGTCGACGACAACGCCGTCGGCCTGGCCCAGCACTACCGCCACCTGGACCACCGCGCCCACGACGAGGCTGTGGAGATCCCCGGTGCGGTCGGCATCGACTACCTGCTGTCGGAGGTGGTGGCCGGGCGCGGCCTCGGCGCCCTGGTCCTGGCCCGCTTCGCCGACCTCGTCCTCGAGCTGACGCCCGACGCCCGCACCTGCGTGGCAACGCCGGCCCAGGAGAACCGACGATCGTGGCGAGCCCTGGAGAAGGCCGGCTTCCGACGCCACGGGATGTGCCAACCACCCGACGAGCCGCCGGCCTTCGCCTACCGCCGGGATCG
>DATKDW010000092.1 GCA_035512495.1 Acidimicrobiales bacterium | reverse complement strand
TCGCCAGTCGTCGTCGAGAGGCTCGTGCCCCCGATCGCGACGGTTGCCCCGACGATGGGGGCGCCGGTGCTGTCCGTGTCGGTGACGGTGCCGGTGAGCGTTCCCGTGTCCGGCTCCGGGCCGGCTTCGCTGGTGCTTGGTGCCGTCACGAGGGCAGTGGCCGTCGCCGCCCAGAGGGCGTTCACCAGGGGCTCGGTGAAGCCGTCAGAGTCGTTGTACCAGGCATCCCCTGCCGGGTCGCAGTTGCCAGGTCCGTCGTTTGCGGTGACGCCGGGGCACTCGCCGGTGGCCTGGAGGTGGGCTCGCACGTCGTCGGGCGTGGCGCCGGGGTACCGCGCCTTGACGAGGGCGGCGACGCCGGCCACGTGGGGGGCCGCCATGCTCGTGCCGCTCTTCTCGCTGTAGCCGTTGCCCTTGTCGCTCGAGTAGATCCACCGACCCGGAGCGGTCACGTCGACGATCTCGCCGTCGTTGGTGAACGTGGCGAGGCCGTCGTCACACTCGATCCCGCCGCCGGGGCCGACGAAGCGGTAGCAGGTCCCATTGGGTCCCGGCTCGCCGTCGTAGTCGGCGAAGGCCGACACCGTGATGACCTCGGGGTAGGCAGCGGGGACGAACTTGGCAGCATCGTCACTGCTGTTGCCGGCGGCCACGGAGTAGGTGACGCCAGCCGCGACCGAGTCGCAGATCGCCTGGCGCAGCGCCGACGACGAACAGCCGTCACCAGCGGAGCCCGAGCCGCCCAAGCTCATGTTGGCCACGGCGATGTCGTATGTGGAGACGTTGTTGGTGACCCAGTTCACGCCGCAGGCCACCGACGACCACGAGCCCGAGCCCGACTTGCTGAGCACCTTCACCGGGATGAGCCCCGCCTCGGAGGCCACGCCGATCACACCCTTGTCGTTGCCGGCCGCGGCTGCCGCCGTGCCCGCCACGTGGGTGCCGTGGCCGTGGCCGTCGTCCTCGAAGCCCTCGCCGTCGATGCAACTGACACCGACCACGTTGTCCGTGAGGTCTCTCACGATGTTGGCGCTCAGGTCTTCATGGGTCGTCTCGATGCCGGTGTCGAGGATGGCGATGGAGACTCCCGCTCCCGTTGCCGGCGGATCGAGGCTGAGCGACGTGGGTTCAGTGGCGTGGGCGGCGCGGATGCGGCTCACGCCAGTGGGGATCGTCTCGCTGAACAGGCGCAAGACGCGATCGACCTCGACGCGCTGGACCCTCGGGTTGCGGGACATGTTGGCAGCGGCCCGGTCGGAGCCGAGGAACTGGAAGCCGCCCAGGACGGCGTCGTAGATGTGGCCGGCTGCGCCGCCGTACTGGCGGGCGAGTGCCGGGCCCTCTCGGGCCGGGTCGCTGCCATCGACCAGCGTCACGATCCAGCTGCCCTGGATGACGTCGGGGTCGGAGGCCTCGGTCGGGCGAGCTTCGACCGGAGCGGCGAGCCCCACGAGCAGTGCGAGCAGCGCAAGTGCTGCAAAAGCTCGGCGTGCCATTGGTTCTCCCCCCAGTGGCGTGCTCCTGTCAGCGTAGTTCAGCCGTTGACGCCGGTACATGAGGCGTTCGGTCCATTTGGACCCCGCCGATGACTAGTCGCCGATGGGTCGTCGGGACCATCGCATGCTTCGGCGGTCCGGCGTTACGATCAGGCTCGTTGCTACCGACAAGGGGGAAAATCATGCGCCGCCGGATCATCGCTTTCGTTGCCGCTGCCATGTGCGCTACTGCGTTGCTCGCCAGCCCCGCTGGCGCCGAGAAGCCGGACTTCGACGACTACTGCGAAGAGCATGAGGACCGCTGCGACGTCGGGGGCGGCGGCGGTGGGAATCGGCCTCCACGGTGACGCCGCGCTGGTAGACGGCCAGAAGGTCAGTCACCACCTCCGCCACTCTGCCCTCACTGCTGGGCCATCGTGGCGCGGGCCTGCGTGGCCTCCTCTTCGGCTTCGGCGGCCGCCGAAGCCGAGAGCAGCTGGATGTCGACCCGGTGGAGCCGTCCCTCGAAGGGGAAGGGCGACTCGTAGCGCGGGCTGACCGCAGAGCCGTGGTCGAAGCCCACGCTCGGGCCCGTGCTCGACATCATGCGCATCACGAACGGGATGGCCGTGGACCCGACATCGACCCCGTCGACCACGAGGGTCGCCGTGCCACCTTCACCCTGCCGGGTGAAGCGGATCCCGAGGACCGAGTCGCCCACGGGCACCGGGCCCGCCGACTCGACCACGTGGTGGTCCCCGAAGCAGTTGTAGTCGAACACCAACCGGTCGCCCTGGACGAACACGCTGAGGCCGGAGCTGGCGGTGCCCGTGGCGTAGAGCACCCCGCCGGCGCCCTCGGGACGGTCGACGGTCGCCTCGAGCACCCAGCTGCGCCCACCGAGGGCGGCGCTCGCCTGGCCGGGGAGGGGGGTCATGGGCGGGTGGTAGGTGTAGTGGCGGTCGGCCGGGTGCGGCGACCGGTCCCGGAAGCGGGCCCCGAACAGCCCGATGGTGCGGTCGTCGAGGGGGAGCACGCCGTGCCGCTCGGCCTCCTCCCACCAGCGCTCGACCAGCTCGGCGAGCTTCTCGGGGTGCTCGGCGGCGAGGTCGACGCACTCCGAGCGGTCGACCTCGATGTGGTAGAGCTCCCACACGTCGTCCTCGTAGGGGACCCCAGCGGTGTGGAGGGTCACGGCCTTCCAACCGTCGGCGTGGATGGCCCGGTGGCCGATGGACTCGAAGTGCTGCACCGCCTTGTGCGTCGGAGCCTCGCCGTCGGCGAAGGTGTAGTGGAACGACGTGCCGGTCACCGGCATCTGGGTGCGCCCGCGGTAGGTCTCGGGTGGGGTGACACCGAGGATCTCGTAGATCGTCGGCACCACGTCGTTGACGTGGTGGAGCTGGTCGCGGAGCACGCCCGGCTCGTCGATGCCTCCCGGCCAGTGCACGATCAGCGGGACGTGGACACCCCCCTCGTGGGTGTTCTGCTTGTACCACTTGAACGGGACGTTGCCCGCCTGGGCCCACCCCCACGGGTAGTTCGTGTGGCTGTTCGGCCCCCCGATGTCGTCGAGGCGGGCGATCGCCTCGTCGGGCGTCTCGAGGATGAAGTTGAAGAACTTCATCTCGTGCATGACGCCGAACGGCCCGCCCTCCTGGCTGGCGCCGTTGTCCGACAGGAGGATGATCAGGGTGTCGTCGAGCCGCCCGAGCGCCTCGAGGTCGTCGAGCAGCCGGCCGATCTGGGCGTCGGTGTGGTCGAGGAACGCGGCGAACGCCTCCTGGAGGCGGGCGGCGAGCAGCCGGTGGTTCCCCGGGAGCTCGTCCCACGGCTCGACCCCGGGGTTGCGGGGCGCCAGCTGGGTGCCCTCCGGGAGCAGGCCCATCTCCTGTTGGCGCTCGAACCACCGCTCCCGCAGGACGTCCCAGCCCTCGTCGAAGCGACCCCGGTACTTCTCGAGGTACTCGGGCGGAGCCTGGTGGGGTGCGTGGGTGGCGCCGAAGGACAGGTACAAGAAGTAGGGCCGGTCGGGGCGGACGGAGACCGAGTCGTGGACGAAGCCGATGGCCCGGTCGACCAGGTCCTCGCTCAGGTGGTAGCCCTCCTCGGCGGTCGACGGGGGGTCCACCGCGTGGTTGTCGTACACCAGGTCGGGGTGGAAGTGGTCGGTCTCCCCCTCGAGAAACCCGTAGAAGCGGTCGAACCCCCGCTGGCACGGCCACTGGTCGTAGGGCCCAGCGGGCGAGGCGTCCTCCATCTGGCACAGGTGCCACTTACCGACACAGAAGGTCGTGTAGCCCTCGTCCCGCAGGACCTCGGCCACGGTCGCCGCGTGATGCGAGATGTGGCCCCGCATGTTCGGGTAGCCGGTGGAGAAGTTCGAGACGAAGCGCATCCCGACCTCGTGGTTGTTCCGGCCCGTGAGCAGGGCGGCTCGCGTCGGCGAGCACACCGGGGTGACGTGGAAGTTCGTGTACTTGAGGCCCCCGGCGGCGAGGCGGTCGATGTTCGGGGTCTCGATGGTCGAGCCGTAGCAGCCGAGCTGGCCGAAGCCGAGGTCGTCGAGGAGCACCACGATGACGTCGGGGGCGTCTTCACCCGGGTGGGGCGGCGTCGGCCACCACGGGGTCGAGTCCTCGTGGGTCACCCCGATCTCGCCCTCGAAGGGCTCGCGTTGGTCCGTCATCGTCCACTCCCCCTGGCCGACGCCGGCCACGGCGGCGACCCTATTGATCTGACATCTGTTCTGTCAATAGTCGGCGGGACGAGCACCGGGGAGGTCACCACCGGTCGCCCGTCGAACCTGAGTGGATGCGCTCCGCCCTCGCCCTCGCCCTCTCCGTCGCCCTGCTGGCCGCGAGCCCCGCCCTGGCCCAGCCGGCGAGCTCGCCGCAGCGGCCCGGCGAGCTGCGGATGAACCACGTGCAGGCCCGCGGCACCCACAACAGCTACCACCGCGACCCGATGTTCCCCGGACGGGAGCACTCCGAGATCGGGTGGGACTACTCCCACCGGCCGCTCGCCCACCAGCTCGAGCACCAGGGCGTGCGCCAGGTCGAGCTCGACATCCACTACAACTGGGTCCGGGACGACTTCGAGGTGTACCACGTCGGCATCGACGC